>JAEDMI010000291.1 GCA_016303085.1 Acetatifactor sp. | reverse complement strand
AATTACAGGAATCACCGCAAAATTGCCGTCATTGATAACAGAGTGGCTTATGTGGGCGGCTTTAACATCGGCAGGGAATACATTGACCTGGATGAGAAATTCGGGCATTGGAGAGACACTCATCTGCGCATCAGCGGTGCAGGAGTGATGGGGTTACAGTTGCGGTTTATTTTGGACTGGAATTATGCGGCGAAGGAAAATCTGCTTTCGGATGAGAGCCTGTTTCCGGAGCCGCCCGTGGGAGACAGAGACCGCTGTGAACTGCAGATTATCAGCAGCGGACCCGATAATTCTCTGGAGCAGATACGGGATAATTATATTCGACTGATTACAAAGGCAAAAAAGCGTATCTGCATTCAGACCCCTTATTTTATCCCCGATGAAGCCGTTCTGAATGCGCTGCTTATTGCGGTGCGTTCCGGTATCGAGGTAAACCTCATGATTCCCTGTAAACCGGATCATCCATTCGTATACTGGGCTACTTATTCCTATATGGGGCAGCTGCTGAATGCGGGAGCCAACTGTTATACCTATGACAACGGGTTCCTGCACAGCAAGGGTATTATTGTGGATGGAGAGGTGTTCTGTTATGGTACGGCTAACATGGATATCCGCAGCTTTGCCCTGAATTTTGAGGTGAATGCTGTGGTGTACAGTAAAAAGAAAGCACAGGAGATGGAGCAGATTTTCCGTGATGATTTGAAGTATTGTACTCAGATTACCAGAGACAGCTACGCGTCAAGACGCTTAAAGATTCGATTTAAAGAGCAGGTGTGCAGACTGATGTCACCGCTGTTATAATTGCAAAATCTTTTTCGGTGTGGTATATATGATAGAAGAAAATCAAGAAGTAAAGTGAGGAGATTATGAAAAGAAAAATTGCGGGATGGATGGCAGCGTTTGCAACTGTTGCTCTTTTGACGGGCTGCGGCAGTGACGCGGAGGTGCCGTTGAATCAGATGAAGGTTGAAAAGTATGTGACACTGGGAGATTACAACAATCTCAGCGTGACTGTGGACGCTATAAAGGTGGATGAAGCGGAGCTGAACACACTTTTGAACAATGTGTATCTCGGCAGCGTGGATGCGGAGAAGGTTGGAATTGTGGACCGCGCCGTAGCGGTGGGAGATACGGTCATCATTGACTACGAGGGCAAAAAAGAAGGTATTGCCTTTGAGGGAGGTACAGCTCAGGGAGCGAACCTTATCATCGGCAGCGGACAATTTATCGACGGCTTTGAGGACGGGCTTGTGGGTGTGATGCCCGGGGAGACAGTGGACTTGAATCTGTGCTTTCCGGAAGGCTACAGGAACACTGACCTTGCGGGACAGGAAGTGGTATTTACCGTGACGGTGCACTATATTATGCCCACGGAAATTGCGCAGGAGGATATGGAGGATGCCGTGGTTGCCGCCATGGGCATCGAAAATGTAAGCACCGTGGAGGAACTTAAGAAATATGTTTATGACTATCTGTACTCCAACGCGGAAACCAATTATACTTATAGTGTGCAGAACGGTATCATGGATGCTCTGATGACACAGAGCGTGTTTCAGAAGCTGCCCGAGAAGCTGGTGGATACCTACCGTGAGATGATTTTGGAGAGCATTCAGAGCAATGCGGTAGCTTACGGGGTGGATACGGAGACTTATGCAAATTACTTTTTCGGCATGAGCAGCGACGAGATAGTTGAGACTTATGCGGAGGAGACGTTGCGGCAGGATTTGGCACTTCAGGCGATTGCAAACGCAGAGGGACTGAAAATCAGTGACGACGAGCTACAGGAAAAACTATTGGAGTACGCACAGACAGCCGGTTACGAGACGGTGGAGGAGTATGTGGGCGACAGTTCCTTGGAGGACTATCGCAATTACTTTATGAATGAAAAGGTGATGGAGTACTTGAAGGAAAAAGTGACCATTACCGAAAATCAATAAAAAGGAGAACTAAGGGTATGGAATTAACAGACATCAGGGAACTTTACCGCAACCGTGAGAACTACATGGGCAAGGAGGTAACCGTTGGCGGCTGGGTTCGCAGCAACAGGGATTCCAAGAATTTCGGATTTTTGGTCATCAATGACGGAACCTTTTTTGAGCCGTTGCAGGTGGTGTACGGTGAGAAACTCGAAAATTTCCAGGAATTGTGTAAAACAAATGTAGGAGCGGCGCTGATTGTAAAAGGTACCATTGTTGCGACGCCGGATGCAAAGCAGCCTTTTGAGATGCAGGCTGAGGAGGTGGTGGTGGAAGGCCCCTCTTCGGCTGATTATCCCTTACAGAAGAAGCGTCATAGCTTTGAGTATCTGCGCACAATCTCTCATCTTCGTCCCAGAACCAACACTTTTCAGGCAGTGTTCCGTGTGCGTTCTCTGATTGCATACGCAATCCACAGTTTCTTTATGGAGAGAGGATTTGTCTATGTACACACTCCTCTGATTACCGGAAGCGACTGTGAGGGTGCAGGCGAGATGTTCCAGGTGACTACCATGGATTTGGAGAATATTCCCCGCACTGCGGAGGGCAAGATTGATTACAGTCAGGATTTCTTCGGAAAGCCTACCAACCTCACTGTCAGCGGTCAGCTGAACGGAGAGACCTATGCCATGGCATTTAAAAATATTTATACCTTTGGTCCCACCTTCCGCGCAGAGAATTCCAATACCACCCGCCACGCGGCTGAGTTCTGGATGATTGAGCCGGAGATGGCATTTGCGGATTTGAAGGATGATATGCTGCTGGCAGAAAGTATGTTGAAGTATGTGATTCGCTATGTGCTGGACAATGCACCTGAGGAGATGGCTTTCTTTAATCAGTTTGTGGACAAAGGATTGATAGAGAGACTGGAGCATGTGGCAAACTCCGATTTCGGACATGTGACCTACACGGAGGCAATCGAGATTCTGGAGAAACACAACGATGCTTTTGACTATAAGGTATTCTGGGGCTGCGATTTGCAGACGGAGCACGAGAGATATCTGACGGAGGAAGTGTTCAAGCGCCCTGTGTTTGTGACAGACTACCCCAAGGAAATCAAGGCTTTCTATATGAAGCTGAACGAGGACGGAAAGACGGTTGCGGCTATGGATTGTCTGGTGCCCGGCATCGGAGA
>JAEDMI010000290.1 GCA_016303085.1 Acetatifactor sp. | reverse complement strand
AAAACACAAGAAAACATAAAAAGTATATTTTCCAGTCCCTCTTCTCCTTTTCCAATCCCGGTATATTATCCTCTTTATGAATCATTTGTTTTTACTCTCTTTCCGGTAACGCAGTAATCAAAAGATAGATGCCACCCAATACAACGATTGTTCCAAGCATAATCAAAATCATCGTGTTCGGCACTACAACCGTTCCACGAAACACCGGCTTGCAGTCTAAGGATTTTGCGATCCCATGAACCACCTCCTCCGGGAACCCTTGCGTCTGCATTTCTCCAAATACGCCCCGAAGTATATGGTTCTTAATCAGTGATGTACCGTAGGTACCCGGAAAAAAGCTTAGGGCTTTCTGAAGTCCCTCTCCAAAGTTTGAAATCGGCATATAAGCTCCACAGACAAACCCATATCCGGCACTGACAATCGTTCCTACAGCCGACATCTGTCCCTGCGTTTTTAACGGATAGCACACGATACTGGAAAGAACTGCTCCAAAAATTACAAGGAGCATGATATCCAAAACCAAAAGCACCACGTCCATCACTGTCAGATACCATCCCATCATCCAGATGTAGAAAAGGCATAATAGAAGTGCCAGTAAATTCACCATCAGGGAGTTTAGAACAGTGGCAAGAAAATATCCCAGATATATCATGGGCTTTCTCACCGGCGATACATTAAAATCCTTACGAACTCCATTGGCCTTATCCTGCACCATGGTCAGATTAACACAAAAGGTCACTGTCACACAGCTGACTGCAAGAAGTGCTGCTGCAAGCTGCCCTGCAACAGTTCCATTGATTAGCTTATCAGAGATGATCATTACCTCCGGGATATTGGAAACAAACGAATCCTTATACACCTTGGCCAGAAATGTGGCATACAAAACAATCAGGATAACCGGTGTAATCATGGAAGAGAATAACATTCCCCTGTCTTTAAAAAACAATTTGCGGTTTCTGCCTATCATTATCATCAATGTCTTCACTGCTGCTCACCTCCCAGTTTTTTCCCTGTCACGGATAAGAACACATCATCCATTCCGCCCTTAATAATCTCATAATCGCGAAATACGGCTGCATGCTTTACAATCAGATGTGTGGCCTCCAACGGTGTCTCGATGGCAATCCTGTACCCATCTCTGATTTCCTCATAACCCATGCCCAAGGATTCCACTTCCTCCTTCGTTACTCCATAGATAGAAAGATAGTCCTTCACATATCGATTTTTCAATTCATAGGGAGTGCCTTCTGCTGCAATGCATCCATGGTCAATGATTACCACATAATCTGCGGACACGGCTTCCTCCATGTAATGTGTTGTCAGAAAAACTGTGAGTCCTTCTTCCACCCTGAGCCTTTCGACAATGCTCCAAATCATTTTTCTGGTCTGCGGATCCAATCCGGTAGTGGGCTCATCTAATATCAATATCTTCGGCTTGTGAATCAAGGCTCTTGCGATATCCACTCTTCTCCTTTGTCCTCCGGAAAGCTTCCCTACCGGACGATCAATAAACTCCTGAAGATGGAAGATAGAGATGAGTTCCTGAAGGCGCTTTTCAAAGGCCTTTCCGGTGATTCCGTAAAGTGCGGCCCTGCTTTTTAGATTTTCCCTTGCGGTTAATGGCTTGTCCAGCGCACTGTCCTGGAAAACCACTCCGATCCATTCTTTCATTTTATGGCCTTCACTTTTCACATCCTGTCCATTTACCAGGATGCTTCCGCTGTCCATGGCAAGTTGCCCGCAAATCATAGAAATCGTCGTACTTTTCCCGGCTCCGTTGACCCCAAGGAAAGCAAACAATTCTCCCTTCCGGACGCGAAAGCTTAAGTCATTTACCGCATGAACTGCTCCAAAGCTCTTATTCAAATGGTCAATTACAATCATATTCTCCTGCATACTCACGTTTTTTCTCCTCTCCTTTGTGATTTCTCAAAACATTTGTAAAGTGTATAATATGCTCCTGCATTTTTTGAAGAAACTCAGGCTCTCTCTCCGGCTCTCTATCATATGCCTGAATCAGCACGGAAATAGGTGCAGTATATGCAAGCGCCAAAAGCTCCGGATTATCCGTATGTATCAGATTTCTGTCCACCATTCCGTAAAATATTGTAGTATAGAGAGACACAATATCAGAATGAAAATGTCTTGTTGCCAATATTTTTGCCCGTTCATTCCGGAATTGTTCCATGGTAAGCAGTTTTCGAACCTTTCCCACCATTTCATCGTGCATGGTAAATCGAATCTGTCGAAGAGAAAGCTCTTCCAGTTCATCCAGACTATTCGGAATCACTATGCTTTCGGTTCCCCCAAAGTTCTCACCATAGTACCGCTCAACATAATCAATCAATGCATCCCATAATGCCTCTTTACTTTCGTAATGTTTGTATAGGGCACTTTTCGTGACATTCAGCTGATCCGCGATATCTTTCAGAATCGTACCTTCATATCCTTTTTGGGCAAATACATCCAGTGCAGTATTCATAATTTCACTTTTTGTGATTTTCATAATGATTTGCTCCTTGCGTTTTTGATGTATTGGGACAAAGTTTCCAATGCAGCAAAAAAGTTACCCGTGGGTCACTTTTATTATAGTGACCCACGGGTAACTTGTCAATGCTTTCTAATATGTTCGGTTCTGATTATTCCGGGATCACCGAGAATTCATGCTCCTCCCGCAATCGCATAGCCGGACAGGGATGTGTATGTCCGGGACCAAACGCACAGTTGGGACAGCTGAAGCATTTCACATAAGGTGCATTCCACAGAATCGCCTCCGTAAAAGCCGGATCGGCCAGCAATCCGCATCCAAGATCTACAGTGTCGACCAGATCATTTTCTAACATGAAACGAACCAGCTCCACACTACGAAGACCATTCACCGTAGATACCGGTACTCTTCCCTTAAAGTGTTTATGCATTTCCACGCCCAGTGCCGCGATCTTGTTATAGGGCAATGACTCATTATAGGGAACATCGTCGAACTCCCCTATTCCACAGGATACCTGCAGATAATCACAGCCTGCCGCAACATAGAGCTCCGCAACTGTCTTCGCTTCCTGCACGGTAGGGTCCGCACCGGAAATCCTCGCCGAAATAATGAAATCTTCTCCGCAG
>JAEDMI010000289.1 GCA_016303085.1 Acetatifactor sp. | reverse complement strand
GAGGATCGTTTCTGGAATCTCTGCAACGGCGGAAAGATACAGTATGTAAAATATCCCATCGACTATAACATTGAGGCAATCAAGACCTTGATTCACCGCGCTATGGATATGGGATTTTATGAGGGTGTCAATCTGTCTCTGGCCTATTGTGATGACTGCGGTCATCAGGAACTGGAGATGGATGTGTGTCCCAAGTGCGGAAGCCGCAATTTGACGAAGATTGACCGTATGAACGGTTATCTGTCCTATTCCCGTGTCCACGGGGATACCAGACTGAACGATGCCAAGATGGCAGAGATTGCGGAAAGGAAATCGATGTAATGAGATATCATAACATAACCAAGGACGATATGCGCAACGGTGATGGTCTGAGAGTAGTGTTGTGGGTGGCGGGCTGCAATCACTGTTGCAAAAACTGCCAGAATCCCATCACCTGGGATCCGGACGGAGGACTTGCCTTTGATGATTCGGCTAAAGCCGAACTGTTTGAACAGCTTGACAAGAACTATATATCGGGAATTACCTTTTCCGGCGGAGATCCCCTTCATCCGGCAAACAGAGTGGGTGTCAGGGAGCTGATGGCAGAGATTAAGGAAAAGTATCCCAATAAAACAATCTGGCTCTATACGGGAGATGTTTGGGAAAATATTCTGTATTATCCCATGATGAAATACGTGGATGTGGTGGTTGACGGAGAGTTCCATGAGGAAGAAAAGGATGTAAAACTGCTTTGGAAAGGCAGTGCAAACCAGCGCGTCATTGATGTACAGAGAACGCTGGCCCAGCCTGATCCGTTGATGCCGGTGCTGCATTGCGGCGACTATGCGGATTCCTACGAACTGGTGAAGAAACCGGAAAATATCTGCGGATGTTGTGATTGATAAAAAGAATTATTGGGGAAAGATATTCATGAAGCGAGTAGCACAGTTTTTTAAAGTTAGTACAGAACTTTTTGTAAAGGCAATGAGGGAAGAATTCCCTCAGTACACTGAGGAGGATATACGGGATATGTATGAATCCCTGATGCTTCCGAGAAGGGCGACGAAGGGAAGTGCCGGATACGATTTCTTTGCTCCCTTTTCATTCTCTCTGCCGCCGGGAGCCACCATCAAGATTCCCACGGGAATCCGTGCAAAGATGGATGAGGACTGGGTACTGAAAATTTATCCCAGAAGTGGATTGGGTTTTAAGTATCGTCTGCAAATGAACAATACTGTGGGCATTATCGACAGTGATTATTTCAATTCCGACAATGAGGGACATATTTTTATTAAGATGACAAACGACTCCAACGAGGGAAAAACCGTGGAGGTCGCTCAGGGGACAGGATTTGCACAGGGAATTTTCCTGGAGTACGGAATCACTGTGGATGATGATGCGGACGGTGTCAGAAACGGCGGCTTCGGCAGCACAACCAAATAAAGATAAATAAGATGCTCCCTTTCGGGCATACTGATACAGTACAAAAAATGCTGTTATGAATGCCGGAAAGGGAGTTTATTTTGGAGAGAGATGAAAACAAACAAATCAGTGGTTCCCTGAAAACAGATATGGGTTACCTGAACCAAGTGCTGGATGTGGAAAAGAATTTTGACGTGATATGCAGGACAATCTGTTTCGGTGGCAGGGAAGCCTGTATGTATCTGGTGGACGGTTTCTGCAAGGATGAACTGGTTCAAAAGCTGTTACAGTACCTGATGGACATGAAGCCGGAGGATATGCCGGAGGACATGCATGGTATTTCCAAGCAGTTTATCCCCTATGTTGAGGTGGACGTGGAAGGACGTTTTGAGGTAATCATAAATTCTCTGCTGTCAGGTATGTTTGTGCTGCTGGTGGACGGCTATGAGAAAGCGCTGCTCATCGATTCCCGCACCTATCCGGCCAGAAACGTGGAGGAACCGGAGAAGGATAAGGTGCTCAGAGGTTCCAAGGACGGCTTTGTGGAAACCATTGTGTTCAACACCGCGCTGATTCGCCGAAGAATCAGAAGTACAGACCTTCACATGGAGATGATGAATGCGGGGGAAAGCTCCAAGACGGACATTGTGCTCTGTTACATGAGGGGCAGGGCAGACGAAGATTTTCTGGAGGCAATCAGGAGAAAGATAAAGAGTATCCGGGTGGATTCCCTGACCATGAATCAGGAATCCCTGGCGGAGTGTCTCTATCAGAGAAGATGGTACAATCCCTTTCCCAAGTTCAAATATACGGAGCGTCCAGACACTGCTGCAGCACAGGTGCTGGAAGGAAATATTGTAATTCTGGTGGATAATTCGCCTTCGGCTATGATTCTTCCCACCACTATTTTCGACGTAGTGGAGGAGGCGGACGACTATTATTTCCCGCCCATCACGGGTACTTATCTACGCATTGCCCGTTTCCTGATTACGCTGTTTACCTATTTTATGACGCCTACCTTTCTGCTTTTGATGAATCATGTGGAGTGGGTGTCGGAAGCTTTTTCCTTTATCATGTTGAAGGAGGAACCAAACATTCCGCTGATCTGGCAGTTTTTGATATTGGAGCTTGCCATTGACGGGCTGAAGCTTGCAGCGGTGAACACACCGAACATGCTGAGTACACCTCTCAGTGTCATGGCGGCGTTGGTGCTGGGCGAGTTTTCGGTGAACAGCGGTTGGTTTTCGGCGGAGGTCATGCTTTATATGGCGTTTGTCGCCATTGCAAATTACACGCAGCAAAATTATGAGTTGGGATATGCCCTGAAATTTCTGCGCATAATCAATCTGCTTTTAACACAGTTGTTTGGCCTGTGGGGGTACATTGCAGGTATTGCGGTAGCGGTGTTGGCAGTTTGCTCCAACAGAACGGTGTCAAAGAGCAGCTATATTTATCCGCTTGTTCCTTTTGACGGAAAGAATCTGAAAAACCGGCTGATTCGGAGAAGATTACCCGGAGCGGTGAAGAAGCAAAATAAATAGTTTGTAATGTGGTATGGAAGATGATATAATGTAGTTAATAAAACCTGATTGTAACAAAATTCGTTTCAAAAAGGAAAGTTTTAAATGGAAATCATACAGAATACCGCTCATAAGATTTATTATGGGCGGATATTCGTGATAGGAGCATTCCTGTTAAGTAACAAATAACCGGTTTGCAAAAAATGAGTGCCTACC
>JAEDMI010000288.1 GCA_016303085.1 Acetatifactor sp. | reverse complement strand
GTCTGTTTCTCAGT
Organism: Acetatifactor sp.; assembly: GCA_016303085.1. Taxonomy (GTDB): domain Bacteria; phylum Bacillota; class Clostridia; order Lachnospirales; family Lachnospiraceae; genus Acetatifactor. Next base: position 3,123 of record JAEDMI010000288.1, on the reverse strand, counting down.
CCGGCATTGTAGGTCTGGATGTGTGCTGTGTCCTCGCCCTCGTTGAACAGGACGATAGTTTCCTTTTCATACTTCGTCAGCTTCGCCATAGCAGCCCTCCCTGCGGTCATTCAGCACACGCTCCATAACCGCCTTGTCGTGGTAGTATTCATCCATTCGTACACGCAGATTGTGGTAGAAGCAGCGATACCATCTGTCCGCACCCTCGGCACTCAGCTTGACGGAGAGCATATAAAACAGTTTCTTCGCCGCAGGATCGGGGGCAATGGCGGTTACCAAACGCAAACGCTCGATAGTGGCTTTGCGGTTAGGGCAACCAAAGGCATACAGGGCTTCCATTTCGTTAAGGTTCATTTTCATAGTGTTTTCCTCCTTGAATGTTGGTAAAAATAAAAGCGACAGAGACTTCACAAGGAAATGCCTGTCGCTTTGTTTACGATATGAAATTGTTGGGTCTGGACTTATGAAATTCGGCTTATTCTTTCGGCTTAAACTCTGGATGCTCATAGACTTCTTTCATCAGCAGAACGCCCATAGCAAAACCATACTTGAATTGCTCTTTGTTCTGAATGTTCTGGCTGTCTGCCAGACGGTCATTGAGCCTTTCCAACTTCTCATAGTCCTCTTTGCTTAACTTCTGTTCAAAGTAGCTCATAATGGTTGCTGCGGCTTCGTTGGCTTCCCAAAATGCTTTGCATTTCGGGACAACTGTTTCTGACGGATAAATCTGCCCGTCAAAGATGGTATCTAAAACCATAGGTTCACGCTCCTTTCTCAGCAGTAAATCATTTCGTGCTTGACGATTTCCTCGGCTCGGTTGCGGATGGAGTTCATGGCTTGCACCCATAACATCTGGTCGATAGCTTTCAGAGCTTCGGTCACATTCTCCGCTTTCTTCATCTGCTCGATGATGCAGTCACATCTTGCCGTTGCCTGCTCGTTCAGATCGGCAAGGTAGGTATGCAGCTTGCAGGAGAGAACAAGGGTCGAATACTGGGCGGGGCGATACTGCTTCAGATATGCCCTGTGGAGATTTCCCCATTTACCGATGGGGCGGTGTTCCTCCGGCAGCTTCAAGTCCGGCACATAGTAATCGCCTACAAGGATGTAGTCGATGCCGTTTTCATGGATTCGGGGCTTCAATTCTTTCATGCGATATTCCTTTCTGCCGTTTTCTCGGCTTCCGCTTCTGCGGCTTTTTTCTCTTTTTTACGCTGTCTGTATCTGCGGACAGTCTCATTCCTGCGGTCTTTGCGTTCCTGCTCTTTAAGTTCTGCCAGTCGCTTTTCTTCCTCCTGTCTTGACAGGCTTTCTTCTTCGGTATCCTCCACCACAAACTGCCCGATGAAATTGAAGTAAATATCAATCCTCTGGCTACGGTTGACCGTTCTGCCGCCTGTGGCTTCAAAGATAACGATTTTGTCAATAAACTCATTAAGCATGGTCTGCGTGATTTCCGTAAAGTCACGGTATCTCTTTACCAGTCTGACAAACATTTCTCCGCTTTCTTCCTCCTGCCGGAGTTCGCTGATCTTCGCTTCGATTTCAGCGACCCTTGCTTCAAGTTCCTGTTGCTCGGTATCATACTGAGCCATGAGCTTTTCAAACTGTCTGTCGGGTATCTTGCCGGATGCGTTGCCCTCATAGAGTTTCTTGATGAAATTATCCAGTTCTGCAATACGCTTTTTTGCGGTTACAAGTTCCTTTTTGCTGTCGGTCTGCACAACTGCTTGACTGGCACTTGTAAGCTCTTTGACTTGCTGTAAAAATGCCTGTTCATCTTTCAGAACATAGGCGGCAACCTTACGGATAGCTTCATCAACCAGACTGTCAAGAGTGGATGCCTTGATAAAGTGCATCGTACACTCGCCGTACATGGATTTGTAGGTAGGACAACGGAAGTTACTGTCTGCATCGTAGGTTTTTCCGTCTGCTCTGTGCTGTGAATGTGGGCTTGCATAGGACAGGCGTTTTCCGCAGTCCGAACAGTAAAGCAATCCAGACAGGCGGTGTGAGTAAGTCCCGTTTGCCAGAGTACGCTTTGTTTTCCTGCGGAGCTTCTGTGCCAGATGCCATGTTTCTTCATCGACAATGGCTTCATGGGTATTCTCGAAGATGATAAGTTCATCGGGAGTAGCTTTTCTTCGCTTCTTGGTCTTGAAGTTCTCGCAGATGGTCTTGCCCAACACGGTATGCCCCATATATTCCTGCTTTTCAAGAATGTAGGCAACTGCGGTACAGTTCCAACGGTAGGGGTCATGGTAGCTGTGGTTTCGGCTCTGCCCATGCTCGGACTGTTCCAGATAAGCAGACGGTATCAGCACCTTTTCCTCGGACAGCTTATTTGCAATCGCCTTTGTCCCCATGCCGTCAATAATCATCTGGAATATTCTGCGGACTACCTTTGCGGCTTCCTCGTCAATCAGCAGATGGTTCTTGTCCTCCGGGTCACGCTTATAGCCATAAGGGATAGCCCCGCTGCATCGTTTTCCGTCCTGCATCCTTGAACGGAAGATAGCACGGATTTTGTTGCTTGTGTCCTTTGCGTACCACTCGTTCATAATGTTCAAAAACGGAGTGAAGTCATTTTCGCTCGGATTGGCACTATCCACGCCGTTGTTAATGGCGATAAATCGGACACCTTTTTCGGGGAACATGATTTCCGTGTAAAAGCCGACTTTCAGATAGTTACGCCCAAACCTCGACATATCCTTTACGCAGACAATATCGACTTCTCCTGCCTCAACTGCGGCAATCAGAGACTGAAATCCGGGGCGGTTGAAGTCAACACCACTATAACCATCGTCCGTGAAATGGCGGATATTCTTAAATCCCTGTGACCGTGCATACTCTTCCAGATATTTCTTCTGGTTAGTAATGCTGTTGGATTCGCCCTGCATTTCATCGTCACGGCTCAATCGCTCATAGAGGGCTGTGTACTTGATTTTCTTGGTTTCCATTGGCTTCCTCCTTTCTGGAAAATTCATATAGGGTACAGAAAAAGCCACATGGCAGAAGATTTTCGTCTTACCGTGTGACTTTTTCTCTGTCCTATATTATTGTAACCCTTTGGGTCGGTTACAACATAGCTGCTGTGCATTTGCATTAAGTTGGGCTTTACAA
>JAEDMI010000287.1 GCA_016303085.1 Acetatifactor sp. | reverse complement strand
TCCATTGAGACTCCATGTATGGAGAATATCGCCAACCTGACAAGCAAACAGGGCGGTGACAACGAAAAGCTGATTTTCAAGATTTTGAAGAGGGGCGAGAAGCTGAATGTGGCTGATGCCACAACGGAGGAAGAAGTGGTGGACGGCGGTTTACGCTATGATTTGACCGTACCTTTAGTTCGTTATTATTCCAACAATGCAGCGCAGCTTCCGGCTCCCTTTAAGGCATTGCAGATGGGCAATGTATGGCGTGCGGACAGACCTCAGAGAGGCCGTTTCCGTCAGTTTATGCAGTGTGATATCGACATACTGGGTGAGCCCTCCAATCTGGCTGAAATCGAACTGATTCTGGCTACCACCACAACTCTGGGTAAGCTGGGGTTTAAGGGCTTTGAAATCCGTATCAACGACAGGCAGATTTTAAAAGCCATGGCAGCCTACAGCGGATTTCCCGAGGATTCTTATGACAGTGTGTTCATCACGCTGGACAAGATGGACAAAATTGGTCTTGAGGGTGTGGAAGCGGAGCTGCTGGAGAAGGGCTTCGGTAAGGAGTGCGTTGACAAATACCTGGGGCTGTATCAGGCATTGAGTGAGCAGGAAAACGGTGTGGCTTATCTGGCGGAGACACTGCAGGGTGTTCTGGAACCTTCCGTTTCGGAGGGACTGCAGGAGATTATCGACAGTGTCAGCGCTACGAAATCCTCTGATTTTAAGATGGTGTTTGATGCAACTCTGGTAAGAGGAATGTCTTATTATACAGGAACCATTTTTGAGATTTCCATGCCGGAATTCGGTGCTGCCTGCGGTGGCGGCGGCAGATATGACAAGATGGTAGGAAAGTTTACCGGACAGGATGTTCCTGCCTGCGGTTTTTCCATCGGTTTTGAGCGGATTGTCATGTTGCTGATGGAGAATGGCTTTAAGGTGCCTACTAAGAATAAGAAAGTTGCCTACCTGATTGAGAAGGGTGTGGGCGGAGAGAAGCTGTGTGAGGTGATTGCGAAGGCACAGGAAGCAAGGAAGGACGGCACACAGGTGCTGGTGGCCCGCATGAACAAGAACAAGAAATTCCAGAAGGATCAGCTGACTGCGGAAGGATACGAGGAATTTGCAGAGTTTTATAAGGAAGAACTGAAAAGATAATTTTATGATAAGGAGCTAAGGTGATGATTCAGTCCAGAACACATAATTGTAATGAGCTGAGAATCGGCAATGCGGGAGAGAGAGTAAAGCTCGTAGGCTGGTTCGAAAATATGCGAAAGGTCAGCAAAAATCTGGGATTTGTGATTTTACGTGACTTCTACGGTACCACTCAGTTAGTGGTGGAAACCGAGGAAATGATGGCTGTCATGGACGGCATCAATAAGGAGTCCACGATTTCCGTGGAGGGTGTTGTCAGGGAGCGTTCCAATAAAAACCTGGAGCTGCCTACCGGAGAAATTGAGGTGGTTCCCGATAAGATTGAGATTTTGGGAAAATGTATTTACAACGCACTTCCCTTTGAAATCAACCAGTCCAGGGAAGCGGATGAAAATGCGCGTCTGAAATACCGTTATCTGGATTTGCGTAATCCCAATATGAAGAAGAATATTGTCATGAGAAGTAAGATTGTGGCTGAACTTCGTCAGAGAATGAATGCGTTGGGATTCATGGAGATTACCACACCTATCCTTACCTGTTCTTCTCCGGAGGGTGCAAGAGACTATCTGGTGCCCGCCAGAAACCATCCGGGCAAGTTCTATGCACTGCCTCAGGCACCCCAGCAGTTTAAGCAGATTCTCATGGCATCCGGCTTTGACCGTTATTTCCAGATTGCTCCCTGCTTCAGGGATGAGGATGCAAGAGCGGATCGTTCTCCGGGAGAGTTTTATCAGCTGGATATGGAAATGGCTTTTGCTTCACAGGAGGATGTTTTTGCGGTGGTAGAGCAGGTGCTCCCTCCTGTATTTGAAGAGTATGGTATTTACAAGCAGGCTTCCAAGGCACCCTTTGTACGGATTCCTTATCTGGAGGCAATGGATAAGTATGGTTCCGACAAGCCTGACCTGCGCATTGACCTGACGCTGACAGATGTTACCGAGGTTATGGCTGACTGCGGCTTCGGCCCCTTTGAAGGACAGACCGTAAAGGCTATCGTGGTAGACGGCTTTACCGCTACCCGCAAGCAGATAGATGCAATCTGTGCGGAGGTGGAGGTACAGACAGCCCACAAGGCATTCTGGTTCAGACTGGATGAGAACGGAGAGTTTGTAGGCGGTATCTCCAAGTTTTTACAGGATCGTAAGGAGGCTGTTATCGCAGCTTTGGGTCTGAAGAATGGTGATTTTGTAGGGCTGGCAGCAGGAAAGAAGTTGGAGGCTCAGAAAACTGCCGGTGTTCTTCGTAAGCTGTTGGGCGCTGCAAGCGAGAAGCATATGAAGAAGGATTGCTATGAATTCTGCTGGATTGTAGATTTCCCAATGTATGAAATCGGAGAGGAATCCGGGGAATTGGAATTCTGCCATAATCCTTTCTCTATGCCTCAGGGCGGCATGGATGCATTGACCAATAAAGAACCACTGGAAATACTGGCATATCAGTATGATTTGGTATGTAATGGTGTGGAACTTTCCTCAGGTGCTGTCAGAAACCATGATCCGGAGATTATGATTAAGGCCTTTGAGTTGGTGGGTCTGGGCGAGGCAGATGTGAAAGCAAAATTCCCTGCCATGTACAATGCATTCTGTTACGGAGCACCGCCACATGCAGGAATTGCTCCCGGCGTTGACCGTATGATTATGTTAATCTGTGGCGAGGAGAGCATCCGTGAGATTATTCCTTTCCCGATGAACAAAAATGCTATGGATATCATGATGGGTGCACCGGGTACTGTAGAACAGAAACAGTTGGATGAGCTGCATCTTGCCATTACCGCAAAACAGGAATCATAAAAAAATGGGCTGTCGCGTGTACTTTGCGGCAGCCTTAACAATATGGTAACAGTTCAGCCGTGACATGACAACAGCAATGCGTGGGTGCTTGCACACAGAGCATTACTGTTGTCATGTCATGAGCGGAGCGCCCTCAAATGAAATAAAAGATGAGCCGCAGCGCGGCGACGGATGCGAAGCAGACGCTTTTATGAATGCAGAGGGCTGAACTGTTAC
>JAEDMI010000286.1 GCA_016303085.1 Acetatifactor sp. | reverse complement strand
GCGGTAGTGGTTACTGCAGCGATTGTAGAATTGTGTAAGCTGGATGTTAACACAATCGGAAAGGCTTTTACCAGTATTCAGGCAGGTTTTCCTAAACTGACATTAGGTGCGTCTGTGCTTTCCTTTGATATGATTTGTTCTCAGCTTTCCAATGCAGTTACCATTGCACTGCTTGCGGGCATTGAGTCTCTGCTTTCCGCGGTAGTTGCGGACAGTATGATAGGTTCCAAACATCGTCCTAATATGGAGTTGATTGCACAGGGTGTTGCAAATATCGGTTCAGCATGCTTTGGCGGTATTCCTGCAACGGGAGCCATTGCCAGAACTGCCGCAAACATCAAAAACGGAGGACGCACACCGATTTCCGGTATTGTTCATTCCGTGACTTTGCTGCTTGTAGTGGTATTTCTGATGCCGCTTGCCAAGCTGATTCCCATGCCCTGTATTGCGGCTATTCTGTTTCAGGTAGCCTACAATATGAGCGGCTGGAGAAATTTTGTGAAGCTCTGCAAATCTTCTCCCAAAAGTGATATTCTCGTACTTACAACAACCTTCATTCTGACGGTTATCTTTGATCTTGTAGTAGCGATTGAAGTTGGAATTGTACTGGCTGCAATTTTGTTTATGAAGAGAATGAGCGATGTAACAGAGGTATCAGGCTGGAGATATATTGACGATGAAAATGATCCGGAGAGCATCGAATTGATGGCTGTACCGGCACATACCTGTGTCTATGAAATTTCCGGTCCCATGTTTTTTGCAGCTGCGGAGAAGATACTGAATATTTCCATCAAGGAAGATGCAAAAGTTCTGGTTATTCGTATGAGAAGCGTTAATGCAATTGATGCCACGGCAATGCGGAATCTGGAACAGCTTGTAGAAGACTGTGAAAAGAAGAATGTAAAAGTTGTTCTTTCCCATGTGAATGAGCAGCCTATGCGCGTGATGGAAAAAGCTGGATTGGTGGAACGTGTGGGCAGAGAAAACTTCTGCAGCCATATTGACCAGGCTCTGAAGCGCGCGGAAGAGATTCAGTAGGTTTTCATTCTCATTTTTAACGCGCCTCGAAGATTTACAAATACAACATTTTGTGGTAGAATCAAGGCAAATGCGCAATTCATTGTGCGTTTGCCTTTTTTACATATTTAGAACAGGAGTGTAACCTAAGATGGCAGAGCAGCAGATTGCCGTAGAAGACTTAACCCCAATGATGCAGCAGTATATGGAGACGAAAAAGCAATATCAGGATTGTATTCTTTTTTATCGACTGGGAGATTTTTATGAGATGTTTTTTGACGATGCGCTGACCGCATCCAAAGAACTGGAAATTACGCTGACGGGTAAGGCTTGCGGACTTGAGGAAAGAGCTCCCATGTGTGGAATTCCCTACCATGCTGTGGAAGGGTATTTGACCAAATTAGTCAGTAAGGGTTATAAGGTCGCTATCTGTGAACAACTGGAGGACCCCAAGCTGGCCAAGGGACTTGTAAAGCGCGATGTCATCAGAATCGTTACCCCGGGAACAAATCTGAATGTACAGTCTCTTGAGGCATCGAAAAATAATTTCCTCATGTGCATTACTTATATGCCGGCAAAAATCGGTATATCTGTGGCAGATGTCACCACCGGAGACTATTATCTCACTGAGGTGGAAGATATTAAAAAGCTGAATGACGAGCTGATGAAATATGAGCCTTCAGAGATTATCTGCAATGAGGCCTTTCTGGTCAGTGGATTTGATGTGGACAACCTGAAAAGCAAGTATCATATTTCTGTCAATGCCCTGGAACCTCATATTTTTGATGACGAGGGCTGTAAGCGTGTGCTGCTTCGTCATTTTAAGGTGAATACACTGATAGGGCTGGGAATTGAAGATTTTCCCGTGGGAATGATTGCGGCGGGAGCACTTTTGCAGTATCTTTACGAGACGCAAAAGACGGATTTAGCTCATTTTACCCATATTTATCCGTATCTTACCAACAAATATATGTTATTGGACAGCGCCACAAGAAGAAATCTGGAATTGACTGAGACTCTGAGGGAAAAACAGAAGAGAGGCTCTCTTCTCTGGGTGTTGGACAAGACAAAAACAGCTATGGGCGGCAGACTTTTGAGAAGTATGCTGGAGCAGCCTTTGATTGATAAGGCGGAGATGGAAAAAAGGCTGGATGCCATTGAGGAGTTGAACAGAGACAGTGTATCCAGAGATGAAATCCGCGAATATCTGAATCCTGTGTATGATTTGGAGAGACTTTTGAGCAAGGTAACTTATAAAACAGCAAATCCCAGAGACTTTATTGCATTCCGAAATTCTCTGGAAATGCTTCCTGCCATAAAGAAAGTTCTGAAAGCCTTTGAGAAAGAGGAAATGACCGGAGTTGAAAAGGATATTGACGGCCTTGAGGATATTTATCAACTGATTCGGGAATCCATTGAAGAGGAACCTCCCATCACAATCCGGGAGGGAGGTATGATTAAGGACGGATTTGACGAAACCATAGATATGCTCAGAAGTGCGAAGCGTGACGGCAAAAAATGGCTGACTGAACTGGAAGAGCAGGACCGCGAGAGGACGGGTATCAAAAATCTACGCATCAAGTACAATAAGGTTTTCGGATACTATTTTGAGGTGACAAACTCATACAAGGACATGGTTCCTGAGGACTACATCCGAAAGCAGACCCTCGCCAACGCAGAGCGGTATACTACTCCAAGACTGAAAGAACTTGAGGATACAATTTTAAATGCCGAGGACAAGCTTACGACTCTGGAGTATGATCTTTTTTGCAAGATACGGGAGTCCATTGCCATGGAAGTGGAGCGGATTCAGAGGACAGCCAAGGCAATCGCGAAGCTGGATGTATATGCCTCTCTTTCGCTGGTGTCGGAGAGAAATCATTATGTACGTCCCAAGCTGAACGAAAAGGGCGTTATCGACATCAAGGATGGAAGACATCCTGTTGTGGAGCAGATGATAACCAACGATCTATTTATTGCAAATGATACTTACCTTGACAACGGAAGTCATTGCATCAGCATCATTACAGGTCCCAATATGGCAGGTAAATCCACTTATATGCGACAGACAGCGTTAATTGTCCTCATGGCCCAGGTGGGATGTTTTGTCCCCGCAAAGAGTGCAAATATCGGAATC
>JAEDMI010000285.1 GCA_016303085.1 Acetatifactor sp. | reverse complement strand
GGAGCGGAGGAAGGAATCAGGCTGATTGCCGACACCCTGAACCGGAGTCTTTGGCAGGAAATGCATACCATCGTACTTCTGGAGACCATGGCGGGCAAGGGAAGCGAGGTGGGAGGTAGCTTCGCAGAATTGCGGGCTGTGATAGACAGGGTGGAGTTGTCGGACAAGCTGGGTGTCTGTCTGGATACCTGTCATGTGTGGGACGGCGGCTACGACATTGTTGAGCATTTAGATGATGTGCTGGAAGAATTCGACCGCGTGATAGGCTTGGAGCGTCTGTGTGCCATCCACATCAATGACTCTATGAATCCCTGTGGGTCTCATAAGGACAGACATGAGAAAATCGGGCATGGGCATATCGGGCTTGAGGCATTTGGCAGAATTGTAACCCATCCTGCGCTGAAGGATTTGCCTTTTTATCTGGAAACCCCCAATGAATTGGACGGTTATCAGTCGGAGATAGCGATGTTGCGGGGCATGACGGAGTAATTTTTTCGTTAATTTGCCTTTTTGGAGAACTATGCTATAATTAATTCTATTCTGAGCATTGGAGGAAAAAAGCTGTGAAGATAATCATTGCCGGAGACGGCAAAATGGGGGCAACCTTGACACGCCAGTTGTCTGCGGAGGGCAATGATCTGACATTAATAGACTCCAACCCCAAGGTGCTGGAATCCAGCGAGGAGCGTTATGATGTCATGGTTGTACAGGGAAACTGTGCTTCCATGGAGGTTCTTATACAGGCGGGAGTCAAGGAAGCAGATTTGCTGATTGCCGTGGCGGGTGCGGATGAAATCAATCTGTTGTGCTGTATGACCGCACATGGCCTGAATACCGGAATACATACCATAGCCCGGGTGCGTAATCCTGAGTACACGGATCAGATTTATGAGATGAGTGGGATGTTTGGTCTCTCCATGGCGGTAAATCCCGAGAAACAGGCAGCGGTGGAAATAGCCAGACTTTTACGTTACCCCGGTTTCCTGAAGCGGGATACCTTTGCCAAGGGCAGGGTAGAAATTGTAGAGTTGCGGATTGATGAACACAGTAAACTGTGCAATGTGGCGCTGAACGATATGAACGGAATCGTAAAGTGCAAGATTCTGGTATGTGCGGTTTTGAGAAACGGGATGGCGGTAGCGCCTGACGGTGCTTTTGTCCTTCGGGAAGGAGACCGTATTTTCGTGACAGCATCTGCGGATACCCTGACGGTGTTGCTGAAAAACCTGGGTATAATCACTCACAAGGTAAAACGCGTCATTTTGTGCGGCGGAGGCCGTGTCAGCTACTATCTTGCAAAACAGCTGCAGCGGGGCGGAATTAATGTACAGATTATTGAGAGGGATTTGGACAGATGTAATCATCTTGCGGCCATACTCCCTGATACCTGCATTATTCACGGTGACGCCAGCAGCCAGTTCCTGCTGGAGAGTGAGGGTATTTCGGATTGTGATGCCCTGGTGACGATGACGGGGCTGGATGAACTGAATATGATTATCTCCCTGTACGGTACAAGCTGCGGTGTGCCTCAGGTTATCACGAAGTTGGGTCGCATGGACAATGCAAACATCCTCGGAAATCTTGCACTTGGCAGTGTTATCAGCCCAAAGGAGCTGTGCTGTAATACGATTGTGCGCTATGTCCGCGCCATGAAAAATCAGACAGGAGCAGCACTTACGGTTCATACCATTGCGGACGGACAGGCTGAGGCTATGGAATTTGCGGTGGATGGGAGTACTCTGCACTGCGGAGAGCCGTTGAAGAACCTGAGACTGAAGAAGGGTGTTCTTGTGGTATGTATCACAAAAGGGGCAAGACAGGAAATTCCAAATGGTGATTCGTCCTTTAGCCATGGTGACACATTGATTATTGTCACCAATGGTGAGAAAGGAATTTACCAGCTGAATGATATTTTCGAGTGATGAGTGGGGTACGCCATGAACTATAAAATGATGGGAAGATTCATCGGCAAAATACTGATGGTGGAAGGGGCATTTATGGTACCTGCCCTGCTTATCAGTCTGTACGGGAGAGAACTCGCTGCAGTGCGGGCTTTCCTGTGGAGTATGGCAATCATCTTTGCGGTTGCCGTTCTGCTTACAGTATTGTGCCGTGGTTCTAAAAACAAATTTTATGCGAAGGAAGGACTGGCCTGTGTGGGTATCAGTTGGATAGTCATGAGTCTGCTGGGTTGCCTTCCCTTTTATATTTCGGGGGTAATTCCTCATTTTGTGGATGCATTTTTTGAGATTGTATCCGGCTTTACGACTACGGGAGCATCTATTCTGCCGGCGGTGGAGGGACTGCCCAAGGGAATCCTTTATTGGAGAAGCTTCAGCCACTGGCTGGGAGGTATGGGAGTGCTGGTATTCCTTCTTGCAATTTCTTCGGTGGGAGGCAGTGACAACGGTTTTACCATGCATCTGCTCCGGGCGGAGAGCCCCGGTCCAAACGTGGGCAAGCTGGTGCCCAAGATGAAAAAGACAGCGGGTATTCTGTATGTTTTATACATTGTGTTGACTATTCTGAATGTACTTTTCCTTCTTGCGGGACATATGTCTCTGTTTGAATCGGTCTGCACTGCCTTCGGGACGGCGGGAACAGGGGGATTTGGCGTGAGAAATGACAGTATCGCAAGCTACAGTCCCTATATTCAAAATGTATGTACTGTATTTATGATATTGTTCGGAGTAAACTTCAGCTGCTATTATCTGCTTCTGCTAAGACAGGTAAAAAATGTATTCCGGGATGAGGAACTGCGGCTGTACCTCGGCGTGATAGCGGGCAGTATTGTGCTGATTACCTTGAATCTGAAAGGATACTACGATACGTTGGGGGAGACAATCCGTCATGCTGCATTTCAGGTGTCTTCCATCATGACGACAACCGGGTTTGCCACGGTGGATTTTGATTTGTGGCCCGGGTTTTCCAAAGCAATCCTGTTATGCCTGATGGTGATAGGAGCCAGCGCCGGCAGTACGGGGGGCGGCTTCAAATGTGGCAGGGCGTTGCTTGTATTGAAGAGTCTTCAGAGGAGCGTCCGGCAGGTCGTGCATCCCCAGAAGGTGCAGGCTGTCCGGGTAAACGGACACCCTGTGGATGAGAAGGTTCTCAAAAATACAAATGCTTATCTGGCAGCATATGTTATCATCAT
>JAEDMI010000024.1 GCA_016303085.1 Acetatifactor sp. | reverse complement strand
ATAAATAAACACAGCTTGTGTAGGTCTTCATTTTGATGGTTGACCATTTTCTGAAAATGACCGACAACCTTATCAGGATCAATCTTCATTTCACTTGCCATGAGGATTCGGTTCCGGATTTCTTCAATGTCATACGGATTGCAGTAATAAACGGCATCACCGCACACCTCCGGTAAGGAGCAGACACCGGAAACAATACAGGTTTTCCCGTAGCGCATTGCCTCTAAGGGGGGCATTCCGAAGCCTTCATTTAAGGACGGATATAAGAAGAAGTCACAGTTTGCATATAAATTTTCCAATTCTTCAGGGGCGACATATCCAAATTTGCAATGGCGCTCCTTACAACGAATGCTGTTTTCAATTTTGGATGGGATTTCCCCGACAGTAACAATCTGATAATCCTTAAGAAGGTTCTTATAAAACAGCTGATCGACAGCCATCAGCCCACGGTATCCGTTCTTTTCCCATCGGTTTAGGCCAATCATCAGGATATATTTTCCCTTCACCAGCGGTGTGCGGTCGGTCTGCGAATCATCTACATATTTTGCCGGTGTGTAAAATACATTGGGCTCCTTGAGTAAACCGGGATAAAAGTTTTTGATAGCATATTTGGTATGATTGGACACACACACAATGTCATCATACTCTGCCATATTGGCGGCATAGTCTGCTTCTGCGCGTTTCTTCAGTCTGTTCTGAAAGAAAGGCTTGGCAATTGCCTTTACCGTCTTGAAGCCGGTTCGGTACTTGTATTCGTAAGCATCTGTCGGGCATTCCAGTGAACGAAGACCGTGGAAGGTTCCAATTTTTCTGACTTCCTTTGGAATGGAGACACCCATGGAGCCGTAAGGCATTCCTGAGAAGTAAACATCTATTTTTTCCCGTTGAAAGACAGTCTCCAAATCATGATAACCTGTCACATCATATACTCTAATATTTTCTTTTTGAATCAGTTCTTTAATCCAATCGTCTAAGAATAAACGGGAGTCATAGAAGACAATTACGGAATCGCTTCCCCGCAGTTCAATAAGTGCCTTAAAAACGGTCTTTGAGTATTCCCCGCCACCATGAAATTTGGATCCTGTGGTGTTAGGCTGTGCGCCTAACAAATCAAACAAAATAAGCATACCGCTTTAATCTCCTTCTGATGCTTTTCTTTCTAATATTTTTTGGATCTGATCATAATAATTCTGAAACTGGAAGTTGTTCTTTACGTGTTCATAGGCGGCAGCCCCCATTTGAATGATGGTTTCTCTGCTGCATATGATTTTCTCTAATTTGTCCTTTAGATCCTCTTTGTTATTGTCTTCAAAAACATAGCCGGTTTTGCCGAAATCAATATAGCTCGCAGTGCCGTTGTCACTGCCGCTGATGGCAGGTACCGAGCAGGCCATAGCCTCAATGACGGTTATGGAGGCAGGTTCTCCGGTGCTTGGAATGACATATACATCGGCTTTCCCGTATTCTTCACGGATGGCATCTCTGTTTAAATTGACGAGAAAGGTAACCCGGTCTTCCAGATGATGATTCTTAACATAGTCATTTATTTTTTGATAATATTCTTCATAAAAGCTTTCATTGATCTCCCCTGCGATTGTCAGGTGAAGGTTGTATTTCGGCATAAGCTCTTCAACGGCTTCTATCATCATTTGATGGTTTTTCCGCTCCTGATATTTTCCGATGCAAAATACATTAATTCGATCATTAAGAAAATATTTCTTTTCGGAAGGGGAAATCTGGGGCTCGACCAAAAAGGGAGCCCAGTATGCATTTTCATCCTTGACAAGACCCGTATAGTCGATTCCCACAAGGTTGGTGGGCGTGATTCTGTATCTGGGCGTCAATTTCCAAACCAGCTTATGGGCAAGATCCATTTCTTTAGGTTTGTCCCAGACGGGACTGAGGTTATATAAAATAGTCGGTATATGATAGTGCTTACAGATGGCATTCATGCAGATGGTATAGATGGAGCGTTCCCGTAAAATGGCAAGATCCGGATGAAATTCCCTGATATATTTTGCAAGCTTAAACAAAGGCGGGAAACCCAGTTTCAGCTTCATGTCCATAGCATAATAGTTCTTCTTCCTTCGCAGGAGGACATAAAAATAATTGAATATCCGAAAGAGGGCGGAATATCCGACTACAATGGGCTTCGTATACGTATAGTCTTCAATTTTCCCTGTGTATTGACTTAGGAAACGAACCTCATGTCCGTTTTCTACCCATCCCTTGATGATGGTTGTCTGATTGATATGATAGCGGTGAGACATATAAATTACTTTCATAATGGTATCCTGTTCTTTATCAATTTGAAATGCATCATAATTATACCATAATGTTCGGTTATATGGTATACTATTCAATGAGTGATTTTTATTTGACAGGATACAGGAATGGAAAAGAAGAAAAAGAGATATCAGGTTATTTTGCGGATTGCGGGGTTCGTGTGCTGCCTTTTGACCTTATTGGCATTAAGCACCATGATTTTAAAGCCTAAGCGGCTGGAAAAGCCCTATGACAACACCAGGAAGGAACGGGGCTTCTATTTGGAACCAAGGGACAGTCTTGATGTTGTTTTCATTGGCTCCAGCCAGGCATTTTCCACTATAATGCCTTCGGTTCTGGCAGAAGAGCAGGGACTGCATTCTTACGTGTTTGCCGGAAATGAACAGACCTTCAGCATTTCTTATTACTATATGATGGAAGTTCTTAAATATCAAAAGCCCAAGGCGATCGTTTTGGAGACAACGTTCTGCAACTGGGGGGAAGTGCCAAGAGAGGCTGTTGTCAGAATTAATTTTGATGACATGCGTTGGGGCAAGGCGAAGATACTGGGTATTATGAACAATGTGCCACCGGCTGAATGGGAATATTATTTCTTTGAATTGGCGAAGTACCATTCCAGATGGGATTCCCTGACCACACAGGATTTTGATTTTATCAATGCGTACGGGGAGTCTGATTCGGATAAAGGCTGGTCTTCCTTTGGTAAGTCAACGGATCCTGATAAAATGTACGGTCCCGAGATCAAAGAAGAGATTTTGACTTGCACGGAGCGAAGACCGATTGATCAGACAGCTCTGCAGTGGCTGGAGAGGATGGATGAGCTTTGCAGGGAAAAGGGTGTTAAGCTGATCTTGGTTAAGACACCGAATGAGGGAAAGATTATTGAGCCTGTTACGGATGAGGCTTCTGAGGATGCCTTCCGATATGTGGATGGAATGCCCTATTATAACTGGCTGGGTGCGTATGCAAAGCAAAAGGATATTCCTTTCTTAAACATGAATCTTGTTATGACGGGCACCAATCATAATGACTACGAAAATGCGGCGAAGGCTACCTCCTGCTTGGGAAGCTGGCTGGCGGAAGAGATAGAGTAATAAACACTGAAAGAGGTCAAAATGTTAAAAAAACTGAATTTTATTTTTTCAAGATCTGATAAAGCGAAAATAGCATTATTGCTTTTGATAGTGGTGGTCGGCAGCTTCCTGGAATTGCTTGCAGTTTCTGTGTTTTCGCCATTTATTGATGTGGCTATGAATCCGGAGACGATGTCGGACAGTACTTTTTTTGTAATTGTACAGAGACTGATTCCCTGCCGGGACAACGAACAGCTTTTGATGATTATGGCAATGATCATCGTAGGAATTTATGTTATTAAGAATATTTATGTCATTGCACAAAAAAATGCAATCTACAGATTTTCTTATCGGATCCAGAGGAACATATCCACCAGTCTGTTAAAGGCTTATATGCGGGAACCCTATACATTTCATCTAAACAAGAATATATCTGTTTTACAAAGAAGCATGCAGGAGGATACAGATCAGTTTACCAAGGGAATCATCCATATTATGGAGATGCTGGCAGAGGTCTGCGTATGTGTTACGATTGCGGCATATTTGTTTATTGTCAGTCCGTCTATTATGGTAATGATTGCAGGGCTTTTGATAATGTGCCTTGCGGTCTTTACCCTTATTTCCAAGAAATATTCCAGTGAATGGGGGCGCCGGGGACAAGCCTATAAGGCCAAAATCTATCAATGGATGAACCAGTCTTTAGGGGGAATCAAGGAAATTAAGGTTTTGAATCGTGAGAAGAGCTTTGTGGACAAATATGATTTCTATTTTGGAAAGTATGTGCGGGTACTTCGCTATAATCGTCTGATCGGAGCAGTACCCAAGCATATTATTGAATTGGTAAGTATGACAGGACTGATGCTTGCGGTGGTGATAAAGATCCGCTGGGGGCATGGATCAATAGAGGAATTTATTCCGCAATTGGCGGTATTTGCAGTTGCAGCATTCAGGCTCCTTCCGTCTGTGGGCAAGATCAATGAACACCTGGCTGCAGTGCTTTACGCAAAGCCGTCATTAGACTTGATTTACCATGATCTTCTGGAGATTAAAGAGCAGAAGAAGGTAGAAGAAAAAAATGATGAGGCATGGAGCTTTGGCAATAAGATTGAAGTAAAGTCGGTGTCCTATCGGTACCCTGACGGAGAAGCAAATGTAATAGAGGATGCTTCCTTTACGATAGAGAGAGGAAAGACCATTGCCTTTGTAGGTGCCTCGGGAGCGGGAAAATCAACAATGATAGATATTCTACTTGGCTTATTGGAGCCTCAAAAGGGTGAGATCTATGCAGACGGTATGAAGGTATCTGAGCATCTTCCCATCTGGCAAAAAAACATTGGCTATATTCCTCAGGTAATCTATTTATCAGATGACAGCATTCGGAACAATGTTGCATTTGGCATTGCAGAGGGCGAGGCTGATGAAGAGGCTGTCAGGCGTGCGCTTATGCAGGCCCAGTTGTGGGATTTCGTAAACAGCCTGCCGGATGGATTGGATACGTTTGTCGGTGACAGAGGAGTACGGTTATCAGGAGGGCAGCGTCAGAGGATCGGAATTGCAAGGGCACTCTACCATAATCCCGAAATTCTGGTACTGGATGAGGCAACGTCAGCTCTGGATAATGAAACAGAGAATGCTGTTATGGAAGCAATTGAAGAGCTGCAGGGGCAGAAGACCATTTTGATCATTGCACACAGATTGACAACGATCAGAAATGCAGATATGGTTTATGAAGTGGAACACGGCCAAGTTAAGCAGGTAAACAAGGAGAAAATTCTGAATCAATGAAAAGGATGATAAAGGATATATTAGCATATCTGGATTATTGTCTCTATCGGCTGGGAATCAAGAAATGCAGCATCAGGGTACATTCGGTGGAGGAGACGATTAACGAGCTGATAACCACAGACAAAAGTATGGTGCGCTTTGGCGACGGGGAAGTAACCATGATACGGGGACGCAGTCTGGTACTCCAACAGGTGGAGCCGGAAATTGTGGAGGGCTTGAAACGGATTATCGGGTATCAGTATGATGAGCTGATGGTTACGATTCCGGAAATATTTGGTGATCTGTCAATTTACAGAAAGGAGAGCCGCCAGTTCTGGCGTGACCATTTACTGTTCAGTAGACGCCAATATGAGAAATATTGTAATCCGGATAAGGTATATTACAATACAACGATATCCCGGTTTTATTATTCAACAGCAGACAAGAGCAAATGCGATAGCTGGATTTATGAAATGAAGAAAATTTGGGAGGGAAAGGATATTGTAATTGTGGAAGGCGGACGGACGCACAACGGTGTGGGAAACGATTTGTTTGACGGTGCGCAATCCGTTGAGAGGATCATAGGTCCAAGCCATGATGCTTATGTAATGCTGGACGAGATAATGGGGGTCTGCAGACAGTATCCGAAGGATCGGCTTTTTCTGGTGTCATTAGGTGTTGCTGCTAAATTCTTGACGGAGAGGTTGTTTCTGGAAGGATACCGCGTGTTGGATATTGGAAATCTGGACGTGGAATATGAATGGTATTTAAGAAAAGCAACCGGAAAAGAAAAGCTTGATAAGCATGACGTAGTAGGTAGAACAAAGAATTTGGAGGCCGGTTATCAAGATTATTTAAATCAGATCAAGATAGAAATTGAGAGTGCAGATAAAGGAAAGTGATCGTATGCAGAAAAAGTATCAATCAATCATCTGGTCAATATTGCTGGGCTTTTTTGTTTTTCATGGTGTGCTGGAGGATACAATACCGATGGTAAACTTTTTTGACGAGGGTATTGGTCTTCTGTGTATCCCGTTGGCAGCCTTTGATTATTGGAAAAACAGGAAGGAAAACAGGGGCGTATTAGCTGGAAGCAGACGGTGGGAGTTTGGTTTGCTTTTGTTATTTCTGGTGACAGGGTTAGCCGGGAATGTCTTGTACCGTTTTCAGCCCGCATGGATTGTTGCGGTATCGGCAGTGCTGAGCACTAAGTTCTTCATGATTCTTCTGACAGCAGGTTTTTTACAGAAATATATGCCCATTGATCTGCAGGAGCAGGAACTGACGATTCAGATATTGAGTATCTTATGGTTTGCGTACTATGGTTTGACATTGATTTTCAAAGGCTATCTGGTAGCACCGGAGGCATGGGATATCTGCGCTAAATCTTCTCTCTTATTTGCCCTGCTGATCTTTTGCAGACATCAGAGAGTGTGGCTGTACCGTGTTTGTCTTTTCCTGATGATACTGATGCTCGTGCTGAGCGGCAAAGAGAAGTCTTACGGTGCAATTCTGATCTTTGCAGTGCTTTACTATCTGATTGTGCATAAGAAGGTGCAGACCAAGCTGCGCTATATTTTGTATATGGCAGTACCGGTAGCACTGCTTGCATGGGACAAAATTTATTTTTACTATGTGGAAGGGCATGGGCATTATGCGAAGAGTATTATGACAGGTGCAGCTCTTCAGATTGCAAAGGATTATTTCCCGATCGGAACCGGCTTTGGCACCTTTGGCTCAACCTATGCTGCGAAATACTATTCACCGGTATATCACCTTTATGGAATTGCGGACAACGCGCAGCTGGGAGAACAGGCGAGAATGTATCTGACAGATGTGTTCTGGCCCATTCTGCTTGGGGAAAACGGAGTTTTGGGCACAGTCATTTATTCCGGCCTCATTTTGGTGTTGTTTATCAGGATACAGAAAGTCTTTTACTATAACAAAACCAAGTATTTTCTGCTCATCTATATGCTGGTATTCATGATGATGACAACCTTCAGTGAGGCAGGCTTCATGCAGCCCATGGTTATGGTTTATGCTTTTGTCATGGGAGCATTGCTTGAGGAGTATGAGGGAAAACGGGAACAGAAGATGAAGTATTTCAAGCAGAGGGAATGTAGATAGTATGAAAATTGCAATGATTGGTCAAAAAGGAATTCCCTCACGGGCAGGGGGAGTTGAAATACATGTGGAAGAGCTGGCGGCAGGGCTGGTGGAAGCAGGGGCACAGGTGGATGTGTACTGCCGGAGATATTATTGTAAAAACAGGGTGAAGATGCATAGAGGAATTCGCCTTTATTATATTCCTACAATCTCTACCAAGCATCTGGATGCAATTATTTACACCTTCTTTGCTACAGTGATTGCTCTTTTCAGGGGGTATGACATTTTTCACTATCATGCCTGTGGACCGTCCAGTCTGTGCTGGATTCCGCGACTGTTTGGCAAAAAGGTTGTCTGTACTACGCACGGGCTTGACTGGAAGAGAGCCAAGTGGGGAGCAATCGGGCAGGATTATTTGAAGTTTGGAGAAAAGATAATCGGCAAATATGCAAATGAGATTATCGTTCTCAATGAACCCATGCAGAGTTATTTTCAGGAAACCTATGGCAGAGATACGAATGTGATTCCCAACGGGGTAGGGGAACCTGCCCTGTTGGATGCAGACCTGATTAAGGCAAAATGGGGACTGGAAAAGAATTCTTATATTCTTTTTCTGGGCAGACTGGTTCCGGAAAAGGGAATTCACTATCTGATTGAGGCGTACAAGCAGGCAGGCTTGACTAAAAAGTTAGTAATTGCAGGTGGAAGCAGTCATTCGGATGACTATGTGGAACGCCTGGCAGCTATGTCGATTGATGATGATAATATTATTATGACCGGGTTTGTGTCAGGGCAGACCCTGGAGGAACTGTATTCCAATGCGTTTCTGTATGTGCTGCCCTCTGATGTGGAGGGGCTTCCCATCAGTCTTTTGGAAGCAATGAGCTACAGGCGCTGTTGCCTTGTCAGTGACATTAAGGAGAATGCCGGAACCGGACAGGGGCGGGTTTTTGAGTTCCTGCATGGGGATGTAAAAAGCCTGTGTGAACAGCTACAGGCAATCGACCAAATGGAACCCGAAGCGGTTGAGCGCAAAGGGGTGGAGGCAGCAGAGTACGTTCTTACTACTTACCGCTGGAGCAGCGTTGTGGACAAGACCCTGCAGGTGTATGATCTGGTTTACCGGGATATGCTTAAGGAGGAAGCAGAGTATTATCTTACATTAAATAAGGAGCGCCTTAAGCTTGATTGCTTTCCGGATATCTGTACGATTCTGGGAGTAAATGTCTGGGTTACGGACATGGAGAAGACAGTACGGTTTGTGGAGGAGAATATTCACCGGCTGTCAGGACAGTATGTGTGCGTCGGGAACGGACATACCACCGTCACTGCTTTTGAGGAAGCGGATTACCGGAGGGTGCAGAACAGTGCCGTTGCAGTCCTGCCGGACGGAGAGCCCTTGTCCATAGTCAGCAGACGCAGAGGCTTCAGGGATGCAAAGCGGGTGACAGGTCCCGATTTCATGGAGCAGATGTTCCTGAAAGGGCAGGCAGGAGATGGGCTGAAGCATTATTTTTACGGCGGTAGCAAGGAAACTCTGGACGCATTAAAGAAGGTTTTGAATGAAAAATACCCGCAGCTTCAGATTGCGGGCATGTACTCACCTCCTTACAGACCTTTGAGTGATGAGGAAGACCGGGAAATCATTGAGATGATCAATGCTGCTGGACCGGATATCCTCTGGGTAGGACTGGGGGCACCGAAGCAGGAGCGATGGATGTATGAGCATCAGGGACGCGTGAAAGGATTGATGTTCGGTGTGGGTGCGGGTTTTGATTATCATGCGGGAAAGCTGAAGAGAGCGCCTAAATGGATGCAAAGGATGAGCCTGGAATGGCTGGTAAGACTGTTGCAGGATCCGAGGCGGCTCTGGAAGCGATACTTGGTGACAAATGTGAAATTTATGTGGTATGTTCACAAGGAAAATCGAAAAATGAAGTAAGGAACAGTTGAAAGGAGTGTGCAGAAAAATGAAAAATATGGTGAAAGCCGGAGCCCGGTATGCCGGTATCCTGGTTGGAAGTATATTGGTGGGAACACTGCTACTCCTCCTGGTGTATGCACTGCCGACAGACCCCATGAAGGCAAATGTCAGGCGTTCCACGGAAATATATGATTATGAAGGCGTGTATCCCCAGCTGATGTGGGGATATAAGATGAGCCAGCTGGATAACTGTACGGATGCCACCATGCTTCTGAATGCAATCTATGGCGGAGAACAAGGTCTGATAGAGAAGGCCATGCAGGTTTACCGGACAGAATACAGTGATGAACATCAGGTGAAGTCTCTGACCAATTTTGCAAATGATGTAAAGGCAGAAACCTACAATGTTGCTTATCCCCGGTACTGGCATGGTTATCTGGTGATATTAAAGCCACTGCTGTTGTTTTTTGATGTGGCGGATATTCGGATCATGAATATGTTCCTTCAGATGTCACTGCTCTTTTATATTTTCTACCTGATGATAAAAAAAGGGTATAATAGGTACATTGTGGCTTTTTTGACAACGGTGTTTCTGATGAATCCCGTTGCGATAGCCCTGTCCTTCCAGTTCTCAACAGTTTATTACCTGACGTTATTGTCGATTGTTTTTGTTTTAAGGAGGGACAAACTCTCCGAAAAGGAGGTCATGCTTTTCTTCTTCCTTTCCGGGATTGCCACTGCATATTTTGACTTTCTGACATATCCTTTAGTGGCCTTATATATTCCGCTTCTCTTCCTTCTGCTGAAGGAGGATTCGTGGAAAAAGGCACTTTACAGGGTTATAGTCTGTTCTGCTGTGTGGGGAATCGGATATGCCGGTATGTGGTGCGGCAAGTGGGTGATCGGAAGTATCCTTCTGCAGAGAAATCTGTTTGCAGATGCCCTGTCAAGGGCGGCGCATTATGAATCCATGAATTACGGTGACGATAGGATTAACGGTTTTCAGGTTATCATGAAAAATGTGCTGGTTCTTGTGAAGTGGCCGGTTCTGTTTGGCGGGGTTGGATTATGTATTTATTATGCAATGCAGCTTCGGAAGAATTCAGTCGGAAGAGGAAAGCTACATTTTAATTGTCTGATCGCATTCGGAATGATTGCGGTGATACCGTTTGTGTGGTATTTACTGACAGGCAGTCATTCCTATATCCATTATTGGTATACGTTTCGGGAACTGAGCATTACGATTTTTGCCGGAATGGCGGGAATCACAAGGCTGACTACATCATGCGGAGAGGAAACCAATGAGGAAAAGAACACTTCTCATTAATATCATAGTGTTGACGGGAATTTTGCTGTTGTTTATTTGGCTGCAGAATTCGCAATTTGGAGTCATATCGGTGGGAAATATGGAAATGCCGGCTGTGGATGTTTATTCCCAAAGCGGCAGGGAAGAAATCCATCCGTGGTATAATGAGTCGGATGATTGCTTTTACTTTTTTTTACCGGCTTTTGCAAAGGGAAGTGAGTACTACGCGGAGCAGATGCCGGAATTTGATGTGAAATTCCTGAAATCCGAAAATATACCCGCAGTTTTTGTCACAACAGAAAGCGGAAGCATGGAATATCTGGTGGCAGATAAGGAAAATGAAGAGCCCGGAGAAATCAGAATCATTAATGCAGGGGGAGAGCATGAATATAGCGGTGCCCTGGAAAAGATAACAGGAAGGGGAAATACTTCCTGGGAGAAATACAACAAAAAACCTTATACCATAAGCTTGAAGGAATCAGCTCCGCTTCTTCAGATGGGAAACGGAAAAAGATGGTATCTGCTTCCGGTCTGGAGAGAAGGGAACCGGATGAATACCAAGGTGGTATTTGACATTGCAGAAGCCTTGGGATTGGAGTATACACCACAGTGCACCTGGATTGACCTGTATTTCAACGGGGAGTATGCAGGAAATTATCTTCTATGCGAAGCTGTTTCTGTAGGAAAAGGCAGGGTGGATGTCTTTGATCTGGAGAAGGAAAATCAGACCATAAACGGAAATCTGCAGGAGTCAGATACCTTCGATGAGGGTGGCAGAAAGGGCTATGAGATTCAAAACGGTCCGGATGTGACAGGTGGATATCTGATTGAAAAGGATCTTGCCGCGTATTTTGCAGAAGAAAAATGTGGCTTTATCACGGAATCAGGGAAACAGTTTACAATAGGGGCACCGAAGCATGCTTCACGGCAGCAGGTCTCCTACATTGCCGACTATGTTCAAATGATAGAAAATTTGATTTTGTCCCATAATACGGAATATGCAAACTATATCGACCTGGATTCCTTTGCCGCGCGTTTCCTTGTGGATGAGATTTCCCTTAACTGTGATGCCAATATTACCAGTATGTTCTTTTATAAGGACAGAAATGATGATCTCCTCTATGCAGGTCCGGTTTGGGATTATGACAGTGCCATGGGAGATCTGAACAGTGGATGGATGGCTGGAGGAGCCGTAAATTATCGGAATACCACTTTGCGTGATTTCAGGAACAGTGAGGATACATTGGGATGGTATGATTCCATGTATGAGGACGAAATTTTTTATGAAAAGATATGCCGGGTTTACGAACAGGCGCTGCCCCAAATAGAAACAATTCTGGAAACTCAGATTGATCAGTATGCGGATCTGATTCGTGCATCTGCACAGATGGATCTGATTCGCTGGCAGAATGAAGATAAGCGGGATGATTATCCGGGACATTATCAGAGCTTTGACAATAATGTACGGTATTTGAAATACTTTCTGGCAAACCGGCTGAATTACCTGAATGAGCGTTGGGAAATTGCCTATACGCAATTGGAAGCGCCCGGTAACGGAGAAACACATCAGGTAACCTTCCGGAATGGGGAAGATATTGTGGAGGTCAGACAGGTACAGGATGGTGAAGTCATTATAGACCCACCTTATCTGGATGGGGAGGTTTACTGGGGATGGTATTACGAGCACAGTGTAGAAAAGCTGCGTGACCAAATACCGGTTTATGAGGATGTTGTTTTGTTTGCAAGAGAGAAATAAGGATGGATATGAAGGAAAAGAAAATAGTCAGAATAATAACATATTTTTACTTAGTCCCCTTTCTGGTGATTGTGGCTTTTAATGCAGGAAACAGTCTCCTCAGAACGGGTTACTTTGATTTATATCAGTATGTGGAAATTATTCAGTATGATTGGAATAATCCCATTCTGACAGTTCTCTTTTCGGTAGCGGTTGTGCTGCTTGTCAGGTTTGTTTTAAGCAGGAAGCAGCTTACTACGGAGCTTTTATGCAGAGCGTCTTTATTGTGGGCGGGGGGGATCAGTCTTATGGCGGTACTCCTATTCAGGGCGATTGCCAAGTGTGACAGTGAGGCCCTTAGCGATGCGGCTGTTCAGTTTGCCCAAAATAATTTTGAGGCATTCAAGGCGGGGGAGTATTTTTATATGTATCCGTTCCAACTCGGATATACGGCATTTATGGAACTGATCTACCGGCTGTTCGGGCTGGAAAACTATATTGTCTTTCAGCTGATCAATATGGTATGCATTGTAGATATCATTTATGTATTGGGGCGCATCAGCCTTGAACTGTTCGAGGATGAGAGGGTCTATGAAACGGAAATTCTGCTGTCCATGGGCATGCTACCGCTGTTCTTACTCTGTACATTTATCTATGGTGATATTCCCGGATGGTGCATGGGCGTAAATGCCATCCTCATGGTGATCCGTTATCTTAAGACAGATAAATGGAGCTGTATTTTGAAGGCATCAGGCTGGCTGGCGGTGGGAGTTCTGATGAAGAATAACATGAATATTCTGGTGGTTGCCGCAGTTATTGCAGTTCTCCTTCATGCCCTGGAGAAGAAGAGGCTTCAGGGGCTTTTGTGGATCGCAGAGCTTCTGATTGTATCACAGCTTGGAATGTTCCTGGTAAACGGTATCTATGCATATCGTATAGGACAGGCGGTACCGGAGGGAATCCCCAAGATTGCCTGGGTTGCTATGAGTATGCAGGAGCCTTATGAGGACGGCTCTGCATCCGGCTGGTATAACGGTTATAATTGGAATGTCTATGCGGAAAATAACTTTGATTCGGAGGCAACTACACAGGCCTGTATAGAGAATTTGAAGCAGAGCGCAGGGAAGATGGTGGATTCTCCCCGCTATGCACTGCATTTTATCTACGATAAGTTCACTTCTCAATGGAATGAGCCGACCTTCATGTCCTTGATTACAAATGAGTGGTACAGCAGGAACGAGGAGCCACAGTCACAACTTGCACTGTTCTTCTTGTATGGAACAGGAAGGAAGCTGCTATATGGCTTTATGAAGGGGTACCATTTCCTGATTTTCCTTTGCGCAGCAGCCGGTTGCATGGCAGTTCTGCGGGAGTGGAAACCGGAGAGGGCATATTTTGTTCTGAATATTTTTGGTGGAATATTGTTCCATATGCTGTGGGAAGCTAAAAGCCGCTATGTGATGGGATATTTTGTGTTGCTGCTCCCATTGGCGGCTTATCGGATTTAAAAATTATTCTGCAGATTGGCTCCCAAGCTCCGCAAGCATGCATAATCCGGCAAATGTGGTGATTGCAAGTTCCCGATAGGTCATAAAAGTATGCTCATAGGAATGGTTCTTGGAAATCATATACCATACGATCGGGTACAGACAGATAATCATGTAGGTAATACAGGGCATCAGCGTTTTGGGGCTGATGCTTTTTATTTTTATTGCTTTTACCAGCAGGTAAATACCACTGATACCAATCAGAAGAACCGTAGGCCATTTTAAATATACAAATAAATTCTCCAAAAGGACCTCGAAAATACTGACAGTTCTGCTTCCAACCTGACTCGAGCCTCTGTACTTAATGGAAATGATTGCTCGGGCAATCATGTTTTCTTCAGTTAACAGCGTTCCCAGTATCCATTTGCTTGCCCACATTCCCCAATATCCGATACACCACAGAACACTATATTGGATGGTATAAAAAATTTGCTTGGGGAAGTATAATTTACTGTTGTATACAAGCATGAGTACCAGGGGGACTCCTAAAGTGACAAACGGGTAGGTCAGAAAATCAAAATAACTGGTTGCAATACCCAAAGCCAAGAAGAGAAGGTACATTCTCTCTGCTTTGATTTTGTCATGCTTCCAAATAATCAACAGGCATCCGAGCATAAAAATATAGTATACATCATGGTACTGCAGGCATCTGGAGATCGCCGTCGGCATAATTGATAAAACAGCAACCAGGAAGGGTAGGATGATGTGCTTTTTTCCGGTTTGATAGAGGCCGATGATGACGGCAGCCAGGAGAAGAGACTGCACAATGGTACTGATCACCAGTATGTCGGAATAATCAAAGAACAGTAGCAAAGGTTTCAGAACAACCTGATGACCATTCCAATAATGAGGATATGCCTGATATTGATATCCGCTTTCACCATTCAGATATCTTAAGAGGTTTTCCTGCTGCGTATATTGCTTGAAATAGTTTACCTGGTAACCGTACATTACCTTTTCGATCAATGGAGCGTCAACCGGACAGATGG
Organism: Acetatifactor sp.; assembly: GCA_016303085.1. GTDB lineage: Bacteria > Bacillota > Clostridia > Lachnospirales > Lachnospiraceae > Acetatifactor. The sequence goes on along the minus strand of JAEDMI010000024.1, from coordinate 2,944 downwards.
CTTCGTTAAGCATAATACTGTCCGTGTAATTGTCAATTGTTGTACTTTCATATCCCGGTATGAGCTCTGCCTGTGAGTTAATGGTATCCCGGGAATGCTGAACATTCCGGTACATGTTGTCAACCGGGAGCATGTAAACTAGGCATAATGCCAAAAATCCTAACAGGATACCCAAACCTAAAACGAAAATGGCTGCTATGGATTTTCTAAAGAAAATTTTTTTCATTGACTGTTTGGCCATGGTGGTCTCCTTCTCTATGAAAAATATAAAATGTATACATATGGTGTTTCGTATTTCACTTCGTAGTTCAATTCGGGTAACGTTTCACCCAGGTAAGTAGTCATTTCTTCTAAATTAAGGGCTTTATCAACAAAGACAACCAATTGATCCCGGCTTAGCAGCTTTTCATCTGTGATGGGAGTTTTTTTAAGACCATCAATGAAGAAGAGTCCTTTAAACTTGGGATAAATTACATAATCCTCCCACATTTTCCAGTTGTATTCATCACCGGTTATGTAGGCACAATATTCACTTGTCTCTGCCAATTCGTCAATCACCTCCGTGCGCTCTGCAAAGTAGGGTTCCTTCACTGATTTGAGAGGATAATAAAATATGATAAGCCCCATGAAAAAACAGATCACATAATAGCCGGTTTTTTTATTACTTATACTGTCCCATAGCAGCATCATCCACAAAATGATAAAGGTGTAAATAAGTGCGGCAACAGGACTTACGTAGCGAAGGGAAAGAAAAGGTGAAGCTTTTGAAATTCCCCAGAAATAAATAATGGATGGAATAATCAACAAAATGTATACGCCCAGCTTTTTGAGTGAAAAACGCTTTAACAAGGTCAGAATGACGGTAGCAATCAGCATAACAGCTAAAAGGGGAAACAACATTCCTTTAAACACATTTTCGTGAAAGGATTGGAGCATTTTGATACCTTCTCCGAACAGGGAGGTGGTCTTCAGGAATTTATGGACGGCATCCCTACCTTCATATTTAAAAAAGATATGGGTAAACACTGCAGGGTACATGAGGCAGTAGCAAATGCCACTGACTGCCATTGTAATCAAATAATCGATAAGCTGGCGAATATTTTTCCTTCTCCACAGAAGAACAACATAAAGTGCAGAGATCATTGCCTGATATACCAGAAAATAGTAATGAGTCAGGGCCCCGGCAATTGTCAGTATTCCCAGGATCAGGTATTTTCCCCAATTATTCTTCAAGGAAAAATTGCTATCAGTTTCTGTCCATCGGTAGAGCATAAGATGATACCATGAGGAAAAAAGGAAGCATACCATCAGCAGAATATACATGCGGATAAACAGCGTCATGCTGATGGAAAGATAAGAGCAACAAAATACCGTGGCTAAAAAAAGAGAGAGGTATTTCTGCTTAATAAAATATTCCAGTAAAAGGAAAAGTCCTACACCTACCAGCAGTAAAAAGAAAATATTCAGTCCGATACCGAACCATTTGGAAAACTGGCCGGGAAAGAAGGAGCATACAATATTTAAGAACGTATAGTAAAGTGGCGGGTGGGTATCCATTGTCTGGTTTTCAAAAACCATTGGGATATTAAAGCGCTCAGAACCGGTTGCAACGGTTGCCTGATAGAAGTAGTCCCCGTCATACCAGGTCTGGTCATCCAGAAAACAGATTCCCTTCCAACCACCCTGGGAGGTGGCTGAAATATAGCAGAATAATTCGTCACCCTCAAGACCATAGCTCTTTAAGCCTACAGTGATGCTCATGAAGATGATCAGAACTCCGGCCAGCATTGCAAGAAGCCGGAAAGTAAGGGTGTTTTTATTGATTTTTGCAGACATAATGAAATCTCCTTTACTACATGCTTATCCTTGAGTATTTTGATAAGAAATGCATTATCATTATGTTATCGTATATTTTCTGTTTTCACAAGTCTTTAGATTTGATACAATAAAAGAAATTCATGGTGGAGAATATTGGATTTAGGAGACAGATACATTGAAAAAGATATTGCAGATGCTCTATATTCTTGCCTCACTCACGCTGTTAGGCTGTGTTGTTTCTTGGGCACAGAACCGCAATGTGCAATTTGAGACGGATGAAAACGGCACATTGGTGCTTGCATTGACAGCAGATGGTAGCGAAGAACTGCTTTATCCATGGGTTGATGCAAATACCGGGATAACCTATTTCTTTCTACCTTCCTTCGTGCGGGACAATCAAATTTACAGTGATAATATGGAGAAGGATTCAATTTGGGTGGATGGTGAACGTCTCTCCCAATGGAGAAGCTTTAAGTGGGAGGAACAGACAAGCTATTCTGTTTCCTGCAATGGGCAGGATTATCAGGTTTGTTTCATGAGGTCAGGGAACCTGCCGACTCTATTCTTGGAAACAGACAGCGGTGACATGAATTATCTGAATGCGGATAAGAAGAATGAGGAAGCCGGAGAGATTCATCTGATTAAGCCATCCGGTAATGTAGAATATCAGGGACGATTAAAGAAGATATCGGCGAGGGGAAATTCAACCTTCGCTGAGGATAAAAAACCGTATACCTTTACCCTGGATAAGGCATACCCCCTATGCGGTATGGACGCGGGGAAAAAATGGAATCTGTTAGCCATGCACTACGAGGACAACAAAATACAGTCTAAAATAGTTTATGACATGGCTGAGTACCTGGGAATGGAATATACACCCGGAAGTACATGGGTGGATTTGTACTGTAATGGAAGCTACCAGGGGCTATATCTTCTCACTGAAGCAATTACGGTTGGAGAAGGAAGGGTTGAGATCAGTGACGGTGGATATTTGATCGAACGTGATCTGGTGGAATGTCTGGAACCGGATGAGGTGGCTTTTACAACAGATGTTTGTGACTACAACTTTGTCATCAACACGCCTAAGATTCCCACACCGGAGGAATGCAGTGAGATCAAGTCATTT
>JAEDMI010000284.1 GCA_016303085.1 Acetatifactor sp. | reverse complement strand
GGAGGTGATATCATCCTCGCTCATGATAGACTTGTCATAGTACATAAAGAAGGTATTGTGGGTATAGGGAATTGCGTAAGTCTCATCTCCTACCATGACGGTTGCCTGGACAGATTCCGCAATCTCTTCCTTTACCATTCTCTCTGCCTCGCCGCCCAACTGAGCGATGGCGCCCGCGTCAACCATCTCCAGCAACTGGTCGGAAGCGAACATAAATACGTCTGCACCTGCATCCACATCCTTCAGAAGCTCTGTCTTACAGTTGTCATCGCCGACAATCTCGGTTGTCCAGGTAATGTTCCACTCAGGATGCGCTTCAGCGAATGCTTTCTGCTGTTCCTCCATGATGCCGGTATCTACCTGATTATTTGCGCACCACACCTTCAGGGTAACATCGGTTACCTCTGCAGGAGTTTCTGCGGAAGATTGTGTAGATTCTGTACTGCCGCTCTCTCCTGCGGGAGTTGAGGGAGTATCGTTTCCGTTACCGCAGCCTGCCATTGCTGCAACCATCGCGGTTGCCATCAACATAGCGATTAACTTCTTTTTCATAATAATTCTTTCCTCCTTAAAATATGTGTTACTAAACTTTTCACAAGAAGTTTTCGTTTTGCTTCCTGTAAGGTGATAGTAGCACAGTCTTGTTGCCCAGTCAACCCTGTTTTTTGTGCACATTACACAGATTTAGGGCAAAAAAGATGGCATTTTGTGCAATTTACCATCTCTTTCGAATCATTTTTGCAAAAATGTTTCGAAACTTTTTGGAAACCGTTTTCGTTTCTCTCTCCTCAGGGATGCCATCTTTCAGGTGTTTTCTCGCTTTGTCTATGGTGTAACCTTTCAAATGTTTAGTGATTTCCTTGTTTTTTCTTGCTTTTCCTGATATAATCAGCTGGTAATCTCAAGATTTATTTTGTAAAAAATCATGAAAATTTATTCACAAAAATTCAAAAGGGGTCTTATAAGTTCATGGCTACAATAAATGACATTGCCGCAAAGCTGGGTGTATCCAAGAGCACGGTATCCAAGGGTCTGAACAATGCTACGGATATCAGCGAAGAGATGCGCAAGAAGATTCTGGAAACAGCGGTTGAGCTGGGCTACAGCAACAAGCGTCTGATGAACCGCGAAAAGAAGCTTTGCATTATTATAGAAAACATGGATTACAATACCCCCAATCAATTCGGTCACGATATCATTCTGGGTTTTAAGCAGATGGCGGAGCCGGACGGTTGGACTGTGGACGTGATTCCCATAGACAAGGAATTCCAGCGCAACATCCCCTATGGTGTGTTCATGATGCAGAACGGCTACCTGGGAGCATTTATACTGGGCTTTTCCCTGATTGACCCCTGGATGCCGGAATTTAAATCCAGTAAGATTCCGGCAGTACTCTACGACAACTACATCAGCAACAATCCCCACATTGCCTCGGTGGGTTGCGACTGTCAGGAGGGCTTTGACCAGATAATAAAACACCTTCTGGATTTTGGGCACAGAAAAATAGGTCTTATCTCAGGCCCTTTGGAATCCTATATTCTGAAAGCAAGATACAGTGCTTACATCAACGCCTTGTCCAAATATAATCTGGAAATCAATGAAGATTACATCGGTCTCGGTTATTATGTGACAGACTCCACCAAAGAGCATGTGAAGCGCATGTATGATTTGGGGATCACTGCCATCATCTGCTCCCACGATGTCCGCGCCATATCCGCCATCACGGAATGCCGCGACAAGGGATTGCGGATTCCCGAGGACATAAGCATTGTGGGCTTCGATGATCTCCCCATGACGGCATACACAGACCCGCCTCTCACCACAGTGCGGCAGGACCGCACCGCCCTGGGAAGAGCAGGCTATTACGCCATGTCATGCCTTCAAAACGACCTGCCCATCGGCTCCGTTATGCTCCGGGCACCCCTGATTGTCAGAGGCTCTACCGGACCGGCACGCAAAACGGACTAATCAGAGGCTTTCTGTACAATAATAGTTCAACCCGCACCGTAGGGGCACAGCATTTTCATAGTGCTGCGCTCCTTTTTATGATTTCAAGAATATTAGCGGCAAGTACCTGTTCTCACTATTTTCGAAACTCGTTGCATTTTTCGCAATTTTTTGATATTTTCATAACATGAACACAACATAATTCCTTTTTACGGGAGGTATTCCTATGTACGAGAACTATATTTTTGATTTATATGGCACTCTGGTAGATATTCACACCGATGAAAGCAAACCCTCTCTCTGGAAAAATATGGCACAGTACATGACCCTGCAGGGAGCTCCCTATCAGCCTGTTGAGCTGCGAAAAGCCTATGGGAAATACATAGATGAACTGCGGGTTACCCCGGAGACAGAGGTAAATTTGGCACTTTCCCTGAGAAAACTCTACACGGAAAAGGGTATTACCCCCACATCGGAGATGATTGCCCACTGGGCACTGATGTTCCGTACCCTATCCTTAAAATATGTCCGTCTCTTCGATGGCGCAAAAGAGGTTCTGCAGGAGCTGCACCGCCGGAAAAAAAAGGTTTATCTGCTCTCCAATGCCCAGCGTCTGTTCACGGAACCGGAGATGCGTTCTCTGGGCATCTACGAGTTGTTCGACGATATTTTCATCTCCTCGGATATCGGCTTTATGAAGCCCTCCAAACAGTTTTACACCGCTTTGCTGAAAAAATACAGTCTTGACCCTAAGACCTGCGTCATGACAGGAAACGACTGGCTGGCTGACGCCTGGGGGGCTCATAACAACGGGCTGGCAAGTATGTATGTCCACACTGAACAGTCTCCCGAAGTGACCGGAGAGCTGCCTTCCGACTGCAAACGCCTGGGCACCATTTCGGATGTACTGAAATATAGAGATTTTTAAGTTAAGGTCCTTATTACGTTTCCATTCGATGAACCGGATTATTCAATCTCTCAAATCTGTCTTCCGGTTACTGTTTTTTCCGGTACAAATGCAAGCCAAGGTGATTGCCGGACTGTCCGGTTACGGATACATTTTTACTTTTTATAAATACATCCGTAGAAAAAGCCTACGCACTACGGATAGCTTTGCCCTTTTCTGAAATACATCCGTAATCAGCACTTGTTGCTTACGGCTATATTTCGCCTTTCCTGCAATACAGCCGTAACCGGCACATGATTCTTACGGTTATATTTTGCCTTTCCTGC
>JAEDMI010000283.1 GCA_016303085.1 Acetatifactor sp. | reverse complement strand
GGGAGGGGAACAGAAAATGTACATCACTGCTTCTGTAGACCAGACCCTTTCTCTTGGCATAGGCAATCAGATTGCCGGGAATCAGCCAGAAGGCAAAAAGCGTCAGCACCCCGGCCATTCCTACAGGAGAATCTATACCGCCTTCTTCCGCCAAAACCTTCAGGGAAAACGGCATAAATGTCAGGTAAAACAAAATCAAAACAATATAAAAGTATGTAACCGGCTTATGCAAAGCCACCTTGATACGGTTTATCAGTGTCCGCCGATAGAGATATCCGATTGCTCCCATAGGTTACCTCCCGTCGTCCGAAACGGAATCATTTCCCGCATGGCTCATATCACCTTCCGCAACACTTTCCGCTTTCTCCGCCTGCCCCGTCACCTGGAAGAACAGTTCCTCCAAATCCTCGTTAGCAAGGCTCTCTCTCGCATAGGTTCCCAGAATATGTCCCTTATCCATGACAAAGGTCACATCCCAGAGTTCTTTCACCATCTCCAGCATATGCGTGCTGATTAAGACAGTGCAGCCCCTGTCCCGAAGCTCCAAAATGACCGATTTCAACTCCTTGATAGCCGCGGGGTCCAGTCCCACCATGGGCTCATCTAACAAAATGACATCCGGCTTTGTTATCAGCGCACAGCAAATGCTGACCTTCTGCATCATTCCCTTGGAGAGCTCGTTTCCCAGCTTATCCTGTTTATCGGTGAGCTCAAATTTGTCAAACAGGCTCTTGATTTCCTCTTCAGACACTTCCACGCCGTAAGCCCGGGTGATAAACTCAATGTGCTCCCGAACGGTCAGTGCCTCATACATATAGGGTAGCTCGGGCACATAAGCAAAGTGTTTTTTCGCCTCCGTAGTACGGGAATCCATCTCCTGAATGCGTATGGTTCCCTTATAGCGCAAAAGTCCCGCAATGCTTTTAATTACTGTGGATTTTCCTGCGCCGTTAGGTCCCAGCAGGATGCCCACCTTTCCGTCGGGAACAGTAAAACCTACATTGTCCGCCGCCAGAGTCTTTCCGTATTTCTTTGACAGTCCGATAACCTCTAACATCTCTCTCCTCCTTAAATAGCTGAAATCCATCCCATTCCCATTGCCGCCGCTATCAGCCAGATAATCAGCAGATGAGCCGGATAAAAGATATAGAAGAAATACTTCATCTTCAGTCCTCTCTCACCGTTGTACAGCGCCACAGGAATCAGGGTAAAGAATGCCGTAATCTCACTGATACTCATAATCGTCAGCACAACACAGCCGGACAGCATGGAAATAACCTTCCGTTTACGGAACAGATACATTACGGCGATGGTCAGGACGCCCATTCCGGAATAATCTGTACGCAGGAAATCCGCTGCAAACATGGCTGCCCCCAAGGCTGCCATATCTGCGCACATTCTCCATGCCCTGTCGCTTCCCTTCGCATGGCGGTACGCAGCATAGACAATCGCCATGACAATGACAAATGCAATATACACTGCCGCCAGCAGTACCATAACCTTTTCCTGTCCTCCCAGCAGGTATATCAGACTTACGCCAAACTGTGCAAAAAGACTTCCCAGGAAATTACAAAATGCCAATGCAGCGTAGCCGGGCAGAATCAGAATCCCTGCGATTGTCAAAAGCACCTGCAAAACCTTATGCACATTATGCTTTGCAAAGAAATCAAAGGCACAGAGCGACAGTATTCCGATAAACAGAGTAAAATACACATTCTGGTAACCAAACTCCAGCACCCTTCCGCTACATGCCAAATCAAAAGGTATCTCGGAAATCAGGGCAAACAGTCCCAAACGGAATACATATTTTCCGATACTTCTTGTTTTCTGGAAACCTTCTACCAGAAGGAAACAGAAAATAGGAAAGCCAAGACGTCCTATCATTCTCATTGCCGACATACCATAGTAAAGCACTGCATTGTCTGCAACCCACTGCATAATCTGCCTATAGTCCTCCGACATGAGAACATCCATCATCCCGTTTGAAATCAGTATTCTTGTCAGCAGTGCCGCTGCCACATGGTCAATCAGCATTGCCACCACCGCTATGATTTTTATGGTACTTCCGGGAATCCCCTTTTTCTTTTGTTCCTGCGCAGGTGCCTGACATACCGGCGCACTCAGTTGAACACTATCCATCTTCTTCCCTCATCCTTTCCTAGAACCAGCAATTTTTGTTCTGCTGTATTATACAGCTAATACAATAATATATATTATATGATTTGTCAATCTTTTTCTATGCACGTTCTGTTTTTTTATCGTGCGTATTCAAATATGTATCATAAAAAAGAGCGGTTCTGCCGCCAATGTCATTTAGTTAGGGTTTCAAGAAAAAAAAACCGTACACTAGTCAAAAGTGTACGGGTTTTTTTTGAAAAGGCAACTCGGCAAATTGGAATCTTTCGGTTTCTTTACGTAGTGAAAATAACAACTTTCAGTGCTATCGAATTAAAAGAATAGTTAAAAAATTATCTCTTTTTGTATGTGATAACAATTCCAACAACAGAAACCAAAAAAGCAATCGGTGCAAGTCTTATAAAGATAAATTCAAACCCGTGCAAGATTGTTCCCGCAACTGCTAATTCAGGATCATTGTAATTCCAATCTAAATAGGAACTGTTCTTAACTGCAAGAGCAATAAAAAGCATAACAATTAGTATGCATAATGAGATGAATACCCAACGAACGGTTTTAACTCTTGCCATGCTTCTCTTTGCAAGCTGCAGATTAATCACCTCTAGCTTTTCGGAAATTGTCTTTATATCGTCCGAACTGTTTTCCTGTACGTTTTCTCCAAGCAATACACTTACAGAAGTATCCAACTCGTCCGCCAATAAAATAAGCATACTTGAATCTGGAACCGATAAACCATTCTCCCATTTAGATACAGTCTGCCTTACCACATTAAGTTTAATTGCAAGTTCTTCCTGTGAGAGCCCTTTTGATTTTCGAAGATTTTTTATGTTTTCGTTCAACATTGTCTGTACCTCCTTGTTTTTTGATGCCTCCATTTAATATCAAAAGAGCCGTTGCCACAAGCAACGCATATTAACATTATCTTATTTACGAACATTTACGCTAAAAATCTAAATTTATCATCTCGTAAAATTCAAATCTTCTGTTGCTTTCAATCTCTCCGTAAGACTGAAATTTTACTTTTCCTTATATTCATCTGGTATTGCTATTTGAAATGT
>JAEDMI010000282.1 GCA_016303085.1 Acetatifactor sp. | reverse complement strand
AGAGTGTCTGAAGGAACAGGGGGTAGATACCGTTTTCGGCTATCCCGGAGGAACGATTCTGAATGTATATGACGCTCTGTATAAACATAGTAATGAAATAAATCATATTTTGACTTCCCACGAACAGGGAGCAGCCCATGCGGCGGACGGATATGCAAGGGCTACAGGTAAGGTAGGGGTATGTATGGCAACCAGCGGCCCCGGAGCAACGAACCTGGTTACCGGAATTGCAACAGCTTATATGGATTCCGTTCCCATGGTTGCCATCACTGCAAACGTAAATCTGCCACTGCTGGGCAAGGATACTTTTCAGGAAGTAGATATTGCGGGAGTGACCATGCCCATAACGAAGCATGGTTTTATCGTGAAAAACGTAGAAATCCTCGCAGATACAATCCGCAAAGCCTTCCAAATCGCCAAGAGCGGACGTCCCGGTCCGGTGTTGGTTGATATCACCAAGGACGTGACAGCGGCAATGTGTGAATTTACTCCCATGCCGCCTGCTCCCATTGAGCGGAAAAACAGATATACCGAAGAAGAGACTAAACAGGTGCTTGAACTGCTTCGAACGGCGAAAAAACCCTATATTTATCTGGGAGGCGGAGCAGTTATTTCGGGAGCATACGATGAGGTGGCGAAGTTTGCGGAACTGATAGATGCACCGGTATGCGATACTCTTATGGGTAAGGGTGCATTTGACGGATGCAGCCCAAGATATACCGGTATGATTGGGATGCACGGCACAAAGACCTCAAATCTGGGTGTCAGCCAATGCGATTTATTGATTGCTTTGGGAGCCAGATTTTCGGATCGTGTGACGGGAAATCCCAAGAAGTTTGCAGAAAATGCAAAAATTATACATATTGATATAGATGCGGCAGAGATCAATAAAAATATCCGTGTAGATGCCTCTTTGGTAGGGGACTTAAAGCATGTGCTGAGTGAACTGAACGGACGGCTGGAAAAGCAGAGTCACGGTGAATGGATGAAGAACATTGCGGATATGAAAGAAAAATATCCGTTGAAATATGACGGCACGCAGCTTTCCTGTCCCTATGTCATCGAGACCATCGATAAAGTAACAGGCGGAGATGCAATCATTACTACCGATGTCGGTCAGCACCAGATGTGGGCGGCGCAATACTACCGATATACAAAGCCCCGCACTTTCCTGTCCTCAGGCGGACTGGGAACCATGGGTTACGGACTTGGAGCCTGTATCGGTGCACAGGTAGGGCAGCCGGACAAAATTTGTATCAATATTGCGGGAGACGGTTGCTTCAGAATGAATATGAACGAGCTTGCAACGGCCAGCCGATACAATATTCCTATTATTCAGGTAGTGATTAACAATCATGTGCTTGGCATGGTTCGACAGTGGCAGACTCTGTTCTATGGGAAACGTTATTCACAGACGGTGCTGAACGATAAGGTTGACTTCTGCAAGGTTGCCGAGGCGCTGGGATGTGCGGCTATCCGCGTCACAAAGAAGGAAGAGGTGCAGCCGGCCATTGAGAAAGCCATTGCTATGAAGGCGCCTGTTTTGATTGAGTGCATGATTCCCGAGGATGACAAGGTGTTCCCCATGGTTCCCGCAGGAGCGCCTATTGCGGAAGTGTTTGACGGGGATGATATGAAAGAGGAAGCATGAAAAAGTTGATTCGTGTTCTTGTGCTGATTCTGCTGTGCGGATTGTTGGTCGTGCTGTGCGGCGGATTTGCGCTGGGCATGTATTATCGGAAAAACTTTCCCGTGAACACCTGGATAAACGGGGTCTACTGTACGGGAAAGACAATTGAAGAGGTCAATGGAGAATTGGTCGGGCAGACGGCTTTGCAGGATATTTTCATTGTAGACGGGAAAGGAACGGAATGGCTTCTGGAAGCTGAGAAGGTGGAATTGAAGCCGGACTATACCGCCGCCCTGAAACTTTATCTGGAGCAGAATTCTACCGCAATGTGGATGGAAAACCTTCATAATCCTGTGGAAGCCGAACTGACTGGTGTACGGTACGGATGGAATGACGGGAAACTTGAAGAAAGCCTGAAGCAGCTTGATTTTGTGCGGGAAGAGGAGTTAAGAACCGACGGCTGCTTTATCCGGTACAGTGAGGAAGACGGTTATTCCCTTTATGACGGAAACACGGAACGGTTGAATTTGGAAGAAGCATTGTCCTATGTGCAGAAATGTCTTTCCCAGGGAGAAATGCGCATTGATTTGCGGGAGGGAGATTGTTACGAGAATCTGACAGACAGCCCGAAGGACGTAAGTCAGAGGCTGCTCTGGGAACAGCTGGAACGATTTTTTGAATGTAAGATTGTGTACGATATGGGAGCAGAACAGATTCCCTTGACACCGGCAATTCTGAGTACTTTTTTAAAGGCGGATGAGAACGGACAGCTTATACCGGAACCCGGGGAGCAAATATCATTAGATGAAGAACGGGTGGGTCAGTGGCTGGAAAGACTGGCGGAAAGCTATAATACTTGTGACACTGTCAGGGAGTTTCAATCCACCAGAGGCGACATTGTCAGCGTGCAGTATTCCACCTACGGGACAAAGCTGGATACAGAAGCAGAGAAGGAATACCTGGTGAAGGCCCTGGGGGAGGAGAGGACAGAAGAAGAACTTCATATTCCTGCTTATAAGCAGGAGGGTTTTGTCAGAGGCCTGGACGATATCGGTGACACCTATATTGAGGTGGATATGACAGGGCAACATATGTACTACTATGTGGACGGAGAACTGAAACTGGACACGGATGTGGTTACCGGCAATACAGGCAGACGGATGGGAACCCCGGAAGGAATCAACTTTGTCTACAACAAGCAGCGAAACAGAGTCTTAAGAGGCGCGGATTATGCTACTCCCGTTAAATACTGGATGCCTGTCAAGGGGGCTGTGGGAATTCACGACGCAGGATGGCGGAAGGAGTTCGGCGGTGAAATATATAAACGGAACGGCTCCCACGGCTGTATTAACACCCCGCCGGATATCATGGCGGAACTTTACGACATGGTGGAAATCGGTACTCCCGTCATTATGTTTTATTGACAATTTAATGATGTAAAAAGTTAATAATGTGCTTGACTAAAGTGAAGAGAGCGAGTATTCTTATCCTATGTTCTGAATAGGATGTAAAAACATATACTAAATTTGAGGAGGAATATGAAATGGCCAGAGTGTATAATTTCTCTGCA
>JAEDMI010000023.1 GCA_016303085.1 Acetatifactor sp. | reverse complement strand
GGCATCTCCGGCAGTTCCGGTACTTCACCCTGCTGGACACCCCGGTTGCCGTCCGGCCTGCCTCCCTGGTTTTCCCTGTCTCCTCCGAAACCGCCTCTGCCGCCTCCGAAGCCGCCGAAACCGTTCCCGCTTCCGTAAATCAGACTATCCATCACAATTTCCGTATCGGAATCTCCTACACTGAGCGTATAGGTACTGCCCACGCTCAGTCCGGGACAGCTGATAACCACAGAACCGAATGCCTTCTCTGCGGTGTAAGATACCAGTGTTGCACCTACCACATCCTTTAATACAATTTCTGTTCCGGCTTCTCCCTTTACGCTGTTGGTCAGTATGGAACCCTGTGTGGAGGTATCTCCAAAGTTCATTGCCATTCCCGCGCTTCCCACGGCGACCACGATACCTCCGGTAATCTGCCCTTCTCCGTCATAATCCAACGCACCGTTATCTCCTGATATCGGCCCTGACACATAGACCTCCCCGCCGCTGACTGTCAGTGTACCATTGGAATCTATTCCGTCGCCGTCTGCATTGATGTAAAGTTGTCCTCCCGAAATCAGGATTGACCCGCCGCTTCCGCCGAAGCCGTTTCCGCCGCGATTGCCGAACATACCTCCGAAGCCGCTGGCATCCTTGCCTCCGGCAGCGTTCAGTCCGTCATCCGAAGCCGTCACTCTGATATACCCGCCGGAAATGACAACACTCTCTCCCTCGATTCCTTCATAGCAGGTTGATATCTCGATGTTTCCGCCGTTTACAATGGTACTTTCATCCGCATGCAACCCATCGTCCCCCGTGGAAATCAGGAACTCACCGTTATTCACCGCAAGACTGCTGTTGGAATGCACTGCGTCATCCTGGGTATCAATATGAAAGATACCATCGTTGATAATCAACTGCCCGGCTGCTTTGATCCCTTTGGTGCTGACCGCTTCTCCGTCCTCGCCGACTTCCACCGTTCTGTTTAAGCTGCCATCTCCGGCTGTCAGGCGGAAGGTGCCACCGTCAATCTGCAGATAAGCCCCCGCACTGATACAGTCGCCCGCGGAATTGACGATGAGATTTCCGTCCGCAATGTAAATAAAACCTTTGTCCCCATCATCCGTATTTTCCGAGTGAATACCGTCCTTGCCCGCCGTAATTGTCAGACTGCCTGCCGCAATGCGGACACTGTCCTTGCCTGAGAGCCCGCGGCTTGCCGCCGTCACGGTAATTTCCCCGCCTGTCACCTTCAAATCATCCTTGGATACAACACCATGTCCGGCTTCGGCGATAATATTCAGACTGCCCGTGCCGTTTATTGTCAGATCACTCTTTGCAAAAATAACTGCGTCAATATTGTTGTCATCTATGGCGGTATAGCTTCCCCCGTTGGACAGAGTATTCACCGAACCCTCCGCCAGCGTGACAAAAACCTTATCCGCTTCTTTCACATAAATTGCGGCACCTTCGCTGTTGGAAACGGTGACTCCGTCCAGCACCAGCTGTACCTTTGCACTGTCGGGTACATCCACGATAATCATGCCGTTTTCCAGAGTGCCGCTCAAGATATAAATACCTTCTTCCGTGACAGTCACGTTATCACCGTCAAGCCGGATTTCCTGACAGTCAGCCTCATCGTACTCACTGCTCAAATCACGGTCCGTGAACATTTCCTCCGTATTCACAAGGTTCCCGGATGCCCCGGAAACCGCCTGCCCCTGCATGTCTTCCGTTCCCGCAGCTGTCTGCGCCGACACCTCATCATTTCCCACAAGTGTCTCCTGAATTATTTCATCCGCCTGTCCGCAACCCGCCGTAACTGCTGCCAGACATCCCGCTGACGCCAGGGCACATAATTTGTATAACAATCTCCTTTTCATGGCCTTCTCCTTTCTTCCCCCGGCACCCTATAATTCGCAGTTCACTGTCTCCTTGCCGGACACGGAAATCTCTAAATTGCCGTTCCTGCAACGCAGCTTGTCAATCATTTCCTTCTCCGCCTCGTTGCTGTTCAACACCAGATTGTATGTCAGTCGAAACAGACTCCCCATATTCGTGGTCTTCACCTGTACCAGTTCGTGGGAGGAAGTATACTTGTCCAGTACTTCGTCAAAAGCACCCGTATAATCCAAGTCTTCGGGCACTGTGATATGCAATACCTTATAACATTCCTGATTCTTTTTGCTTCCGAAATCAAACCGATTATATAGCAGTGTAATACCGCCCATCACCAGCGTAAACAGCAGTGCATATCCCAGATATCCCATTCCCGCAATCAATCCCGCGCACATGGCAAGAAAAATTGCTCCGATTTCCTTCGCCGTCCCGGGAACAGAACGGAAACGTACCAGGCTGAATGCTCCGGCCACCGCCACTCCTGCACCCACATTGCCATTTACCATCATAATCACTACGCATACGATAGCGGGCAGCATCGCCAGAGTCACCAGAAAACTCTTGGTATATCGGGTTCTGTAGGTATACACTCCCGCCAGGACAAGACCGATGACCAGCGCCACCGCAACACATAGTATAAAATTCCAAACCGAAATCACAACCTCTGTCTGTGTGTCAAAAACTCCCTGAAAAATTGTGTTAAGCATAAATGGATTCTCCTTTTTCCCTGTGATAAATTTCTGTGTACGCATTGCCGTACTTTGAAAATGTAGTCTTTCTGATTTTCTCTTCGGACAGTACCCTCACCATCCAAAGCGGTATATTTCCCGGTGTCTTAATCTCCATCAGGGTCTGCCCCGGCTGCAGAATCGGTGCGCCGTAGACTCCCTTTTCCAGAGATAAATCCGTCTCCCGCCAAAGTATGTTTTCATCAAAGGTCACTCTGAACTCTCCGGGTTCCTTTGTGTAAAAGGCCTCTCTCTCATAAGAGAGAAAAACCTTCGGCGCAAGATTGCCGTAAAACCGCAGAAAGTAGTCAATCTCGTCCGTTATCTGGCTTTTCTCGGGTGCCGCGGCTTTCCCTGCCAGATAATCCACTGCTGCCCTTTCGGGAATATGAATGCGGCGCTTGTAAACCACACCGTCATATTTCTTTTTCAGTTCCACAAAGACCTTATCCTCCGGTCCCACCGCCGCATAGCTTCTGACTCTCAGCTTCTCTTTGTAAACCGGCTTTTCCAACGACTTCCGCACCAGCCTGTAATTGTCTGTATCATAGTAAATATTCCTTATGGTACTTCTTCCGTATGCATCCGCCTCCATATACGGTTTCATAGCTTCCAGAACCGCTTCCTTTTGTTTCCGTGTCAGCAGATATTTCATCTCATATCTCTTAAAAACCATCTGTGAATCCATTCAGACACCTCCCTGTCATGTTTTCTCTTCACGTGAATTATCTTATCAGCCCAACCTAAATACAACCTAAATGAAATGTGAAAAAACTGTGATAATAAGCACCCTTGCCATTTTTTTCATGTGCGTTATGATAAATGCACATAGTTGGCAGACTTGTACGACAGAAGCGGAGGTTGAACCATATGCGCCTTTTGATTGCGGAGGATGACAAGGACATCGTAAAAGCTCTCACGGCTCTCTTTGAGCATAATCATTACAGTATCGACGCTGTCTTCAACGGAAATGACGCCTACGATTACGCCACGGAAGGCGCTTATGACGGCATCATACTGGATATTATGATGCCCGGCATGGACGGCTTGGAGGTTTTGAAGGCTCTGCGGAGCGCCGGTGTGAATACTCCCGTACTGCTCCTCACCGCCAAGGGAGAGGTTGAGGACAGGGTTTGCGGTCTGGATGCCGGCGCAGATGATTATCTTCCCAAACCTTTTGCCGCCAGCGAGTTGTTGGCAAGAGTCCGGGCCATGCTCCGCAGGAAGGAAAATTATCAGAACGATACATTGGAATTTGAGGGTCTTTCCCTGAATCTGTCCACCTTTGAGCTTAGCTTTGGTTCTCAGAGCATACGTCTGGTAAGCAGGGAATTTCAAATGCTGCAATTGTTGATGCAGACTCCCGGTGTGGTGATTTCCACAGAACAGTTCATGGAACGCATCTGGGGTTGGGAATCGGATGTAGAAATCAGTATCGTCTGGGTATATATCTCCAATTTGAGAAAAAAGTTCGACAGACTCGGAGCACCTGTAAGTATCAAGGCAGTGCGCGGTGTAGGCTACTGTCTGGAGAAAAAATAGAAGGGATTCATTTCCATGATAAAAAAACTGCAAAAGAAATTTATTTCCATCACCGCTGCCGCTCTCTTTACCATGATTTTTCTTGTCATGGCGGCAATCAACTGTGTTTTTTTCCTGCAAACCGACAGGCAGCTGGATATGCGGCTGGACATGCTTTTCAGAGAGCAGAGTCAGGAACGGGAACCGGGAATCACCCCTCCTCCCGACGAGAAAGAGCCGGATAAGCTTTTTCCCCATTTTGAGGACAGACTTCGCATCCGCTCCGACGGATGTGTAATTTATCTGAACGCCTCCGGTGATATTGCGGAAATTCGCCAGAATGGCGCGGGTGACTATTCCGAAGAGGAATTGTCTTCCATCATATCAGAACTGACCGCCCGGGCGGAAGACGAAGGCTGGTATCAATATTACAAATTCCGCATGGCAACACAGACAGATAAAGACAATCATCAGGTAACCGTAATCGGCTTGATCAACGCCTCCTCCGGGCTTTACTCTGTATTCACCATGCTGCTGATTTCCCTGTGCATCGGAGTTATCAGTTTTCTGTCCATACTGCTTGTGATTGTTCTCGCCTCCAAGCATGCCGTAAGGCCGATAGCCGAAAGCTACGCGAAGCAGAAACAGTTTGTCACGGATGCAGGGCATGAACTGAAAACACCCCTGACTGTCATCTCCGCCAACAACGAACTGGCACGCATGATTTACGGAGACAGCGAATGGTTTGACAGCATTGACAAACAGGTAGGGAAAATGAACAATCTGGTACGCAGCCTGATTGCTCTGGCTAAGATGGACGAGGAGCAGAAACCTGTCTTTGTCTCCTTCAATCTCAGCGATGCTGTCTACGACACGGTAAAACCCTTTGAAAATCTTCTCCACTCCCAGGGAAAAGTACTGACCTTGGATATCGCGGAAAATATTACCTATAACGGTGATGAGTCAAAGCTCCGTCAGGTTGTGTCCATTCTCATGGATAATGCAGTGAAATACTGCGACGAAAAGGGAAAAGTTGCGGTGAAGCTCACCGCAGACAGACAGATTAAATTGCAGGTCATCAATGATTATGCGGATGTAGAAAACTTCGAACCGGATAAAGTTTTTGAACGTTTCTATCGCGCCGATAAGGCACGTACCCCCGACGGCAGTTACGGACTGGGACTTTCCATCGCCAAGTCCATAGCGGAACTGCACAGGGGAAGCATCCGCGCCAAAGTCCTGGAACATGAGAGAATCATGTTTGAAGTAATATTATAAAAATCCTACGCTGTGCAACGTGAAAGCCTTGTATGAATTTCCTCCGCAATTCTGTCCTTCACCAGCTCTGCAATCTGCAACGTTGTCATCCCACTGTATTCCTCAAAAAAGATAGGAGGCAGGAAATGCACCTGGGTTTTCACCTTGCGCAGGGAATTTATACCAAATGGCTTATAGGAGTCAATGATTGCCACCGGAACAATGGGTGCCTTCACTCTCGTTGCACACTTGAAGGAACCGGGAAGGAAATCCTGTAAATCATTTTTATTGTGATTATAGCCGCCCTCGGGAAAGACAATATACCTTCTGCCCTTTTTCACTTCGTCCGCAATTTCCAATATGGTCTTTACCTGGCTTTTCATATCAGATTTATTCAGACGTTTTCCATTTACCAAATCAATAAACGCATCCACAATGGGAAGCTGGGAGCGGTTATAATCCATGACAATCGTACAGGGCTTAGGATGGGAAATCATGATTCCCAGGGTATCGAATTTCCCCTGATGATTGGAATACATAACATATCCGCCCTCCTCCGGCAGATATTCCTGACCGGTACTTTCCGTCACGATTCTACCGTGGCGCATCATGATTCTGATGCACCTGCGAGCCATTCTGTAGCGTCTCTCCTCAGAAAAATTTCCGCCGTGTCTCTCAATATAATGTGCCTTGCAAATATAGTAGGCAATAAAAGGCAGTGAAACTGCCACCACATAACATAATCTTAACATAATTCTACTCTCTGCCGTCCCAGCAGTAAGTACAAAGCTTCTCCCTGTCAATCCCCACAGACGCAATCATGTCATCCAGTCTGTGGTATCGCAGCGTAGTAAAGTTCAGCTGACTGCCGATTCTCTCTACCATCTCATTGTACTCTGCCGTGTCCGGATCCACATAAAGCTTTAAGTCGATTTCCCTGCCCTCCTGCTCCATCTCCTTCAGAACTCTCCTGGCAATCAAATCCATCTCAGAAGTGGAACGGGAAAAATTCAAATACTTACATCCGAACAGCAGCGGAGGACACGCCGGACGGATATGTACTTCTCTTGCGCCGCTCTGGTACAGAAATTCCGTAGTCTCGCGAAGCTGAGTGCCTCTTACAATGGAATCATCTATCAAAAGCAGGCTTTTGTTTTCAATCAAATCCTGTACCGGAATCAACTTCATCTTTGCGATAAGATTCCTCTGGGTCTGAATGGTGGGCATAAAGGAACGGGGCCAGGTTGGCGTATACTTGATAAAGGGTCTGGAAAAAGGAATCCCCGAACGGTTTGCATAACCGATGGCATGCGCGGTACCGGAATCGGGCACTCCCGCTACAATATCAGGCTGTACATTATCTCGCTCCGCCAGTTTTGCGCCACAGTTGTAACGCATCTGCTCCACACTGATTCCCTCGTAGGAGGAGGAAGGATAGCCATAGTATATCCATAAAAAGGTACAAATTTTCATATCCTTCCCGGGCTGTACCAAAGTCTTTGCGCCTTCCGGTGTCACCACAACAATTTCACCGGGACCCAGTTCCCGGTCTGCCGTATAGCCCAGATTCAAATAGGCAAAGCTCTCGAAGGAAACGCAATGCGCACCCTCCTTCTTTCCCAGAGACACGGGTGTTCTTCCGAGACGGTCTCTGGCGGCATAAATACCTTTGGGTGTCATAACAAGAATCGTCATAGAACCGTCAATAGCCTCCTGGGCATAGCGGATTCCCTCCACCAGGTTCTCCTGCTGGTTAATCAGCGCCGCCACCAGTTCCGTAGCGTTCACCTCACCGCTGCTCATCTCCATGAACTGGGAATGACCCTTGAACAGGATATCCTGCACCAGCTTGTCCGCATTGTTAATCTTGCCCACCGTACTGATTGCATAGGTTCCGTGATGGGAGCGAACCAGCAGGGGCTGAGGCTCATAGTCGGAAATGCAGCCGATTCCCAGCTGTCCGTGCATTTCATTGACATCCTTGTCAAACTTGGTTCTGAAAGGAGCATTCTCGATATTGTGAATTGCCCTGTTAAAACCGTTCTCTCTGTCATAAACCGTCATTCCGGCGCGCCTTGTGCCCAGATGGGAATGATAATCCGTACCAAAGAACAGGTCAAATACGCAATCCTCTTTGGCTGCCACTCCAAAAAATCCACCCATTTTTCTTTCTCCTAAACATTAATTTCTGCCTTGACACCCAGCAGCTCTTTATTCTCCTCCAGCACAGGGCGAATGACATTCTTTAAGAATGCATCAACCTGCTCTCTGGAACGTCCCACATACTTTGCGGGATCCATGGTTTTCTGAAGGTCCTCCAGGCTCATATTGAAGGCCGGGTCTGCGGCAATCAACTCAAGAAGATTGTTTTCCTTACCCTCTACCTTTACATTGCGCCCGGCTTCCATGGAAAGCTCGCGGATACGCTCATGCAGCTCCTGACGGTTTCCTCCCGCCTTCACCGCATCCATCATAATATTCTCTGTAGCCATGAAGGGCAGTTCGCTGCGCAGTCTCTTCTCGATGACCTTGGGATACACTACAAGCCCGTCCACCACGTTCAGACACAAATCCAGAATGCCGTCGACAGCTAAAAATCCCTCGGGAATGGACAATCTCTTATTGGCAGAATCGTCCAACGTTCTCTCAAACCACTGGGTTGCCGAAGTGATTGCAGGGTTTAACGCGTCAATCATCACATATCTGGAAAGGGAAGCAATTCTCTCGCTTCTCATGGGATTTCTCTTGTATGCCATGGCGGAAGAACCGATCTGGCTCTTCTCAAAGGGCTCCTCCACCTCCTTCAAATGCTGAAGGAGACGAATATCGTTGCTCATCTTGTGGGCGGAAGCCGCTATACCCGCCAGTACATTGACAACTCTCGTGTCCATCTTTCTGGAATAAGTCTGTCCGGACACGGGGAAGCATTCCTTAAAGCCCATCTTCGCCGCAATCATGGGGTCAATCTTGTCGATGGTCTCCTGGTCTCCGTCAAACAGTTCCAGGAAGGACGCCTGTGTGCCTGTAGTTCCCTTGGAGCCCAAAAGCTTCATGGTTCCCAGCACATAGTCCAAATCCTCCAAGTCAAGATAGAACTCCTGCAACCACAGGGTTGCACGCTTTCCCACGGTTGTGGGCTGGGCCGGCTGGAAATGGGTAAATGCCAGAGTCGGCTGGTTCTTATATTTTTCCGCAAAATCAGCCAGCTCCGCAATCACATTCACCAGCTTTTTCTTCACCAGCTTCAGCGCCTCTGTCATGACAATGATATCCGTATTGTCACCCACATAACAGGATGTGGCTCCCAGATGAATAATACCCGCTGCCTTGGGGCATTGCTGACCGTACGCATAGACATGGCTCATTACATCATGGCGCACTTCCTTCTCTCTGGCTTTTGCGACCTCATAGTTAATATCATCGGCATGGGCCTTCAATTCTTCAATCTGCTCGTCGGTGATGACCGGCTTGCCGTTCTGGGAAAGACCAAGCTCCTTCTCCGTCTCCGCAAGGGCAATCCAGAGGCGCCTCCATGTGCGGAACTTCATGTCCGGCGAAAAGATGTACTGCATCTCCTTGCTTGCATAACGCTCTGAAAGTGGGCTTTCGTATCTGTCTGTGCTCATTTTCTGTTCTCCTTATCTTAGATAATTATAGAGTAACGGTGCTCAACGCTTTCGCGAACGCTGCTCAGCTCGATTCCGCTTCGCTTCATCTCGCTGTCCGTTGTCACTCTATGTGACCGGGGCAGAATTAGCGTCCTCTTGCGAGCAAGCTCGCATCGTACGCTTTTCTTCCCGTCCACGCAGCGTTCGTTATCGCTCAAAATCTCCTCTGATGTCCTCCACGGGAGGGTCCATGGGATATTGTCCGGTAAAGCATCCTTCGCAGATGCCCAGTCCGTTCACAATTTCTTTCAGGCGTTCCAGGCGCAGGTAACCGAGGCTGTCGGTACCAATCATCTGTCTGATTTCGTCTACGGTCCGGTTATATGCAATCAGCTGGTCTCTTGCCGGCACATCCGTGCCGAAATAACAGGGCCATAAGAAGGGCGGCGAGCTGACTCTCATATGTACTTCCTTTGCTCCGGCTTCCCGCAGCATACGGACAATCCGGTCTGAAGTAGTGCCCCGGACAATGGAGTCATCTATCATGATAATTCTTTTTCCCTCCACCGCCTCTCGGATTGGATTCAGTTTTACCTGCACACTGCTCTCACGGCTCTTCTGCTTGGGCTTGATAAAGGTTCTCCCCACATAAGCATTCTTCACAAACGCGGTTCCGTAAGGAATCCCCGACTGCAGGGAATAGCCCAGCGCCGCCATATTGCCGGACTCCGGCACACCCACCACCAAATCCGCTTCCACGGGAGAATCCATGGCAAGAAATTTTCCTGCCATGATTCTGGAATGGTAAACACTGGTGCCGTCAATGACACTGTCCGGTCTTGCAAAGTAGATATATTCAAACACACATCTTGCATGCTTCTCCTTCGGAATCGCATGGCTCATGTCAGACTGTATGCCCGTCTCGGGAGAAATTGTGACAATTTCTCCGGGAAGTACGTCTCTGATAAACTCCGCCCCCACGGCATCCAGCGCACAACTCTCGCTTGCAAGAAGGTAAGCGTTGTCCCTCTTTCCGATACAGAGCGGCTTAAACCCGAAGGGGTCTCTCGCTCCAATCAGCTTTCTGGGTGACATAATTACCAGAGAATAGGCTCCCTTAATTCTGTCCATGGCACGTCCCACGGCTTCCTCCACCGTCTTGGAATTCAGGCGCTCTCTGGCTATGTAATACGCAATAATCTCTGAATCAATTGTTGTCTGGAAAATGGCTCCGGTATAGGCAAGCTCCCGTCTGAGTTCCGGAGTGTTGATAAGATTGCCGTTATGAGCCAGCCCCAACGTGCCCTTCACATAGTTAAGCACCAGAGGCTGTGCATTTTCCCGCGTGGAACTTCCCGCCGTAGAATAGCGTACATGTCCCACTCCGATATCGCCCTTCAGCTTTTCCAGCTGCTCCGTTGTAAAAGCCTCATTTACCAGCCCCATATCCTTAGCGGAAAGCACTTTTCCCTTGGGACCATTGGTGTCGCTGACAGCGATACCGCAGCTCTCCTGCCCCCGGTGCTGAAGTGCCAGCAAACCATAGTAAATCGTGGATGCCACATCGTGTCCATCAAAGTCATAGACACCGAATACACCGCACTCTTCCTTAAGCTTATCACTGTCTTCTGTCTGAATGAAAATGTTTTCTGTCACTGATTTGCTTACCTCTCATTTGATATTCGACTGAATAATCATATCCCACACAAATTTATAAGTCAATAGTGAGAGTTCCGAAAAAGCGTCAGGTTTCGCTCTCGTATTTATCTACCATGGCAAGAATTTCCGAGCCGTAGGCAGGGTATCTGTTCACAATTTCCATGATTTCTTTTCTGGCATTCTCCGCCACCGTATTATTGTAATCCATCTGTTTCCGCAGGGTCTGACGTCGCAAAATCAATTCATGGCGCATCTCCACCATCTCGCGCTTGTCCAACAGAGCTCCCGGCCTGGCTGCCCATCTGTCCGGGTCTGTGATACGGTAGTTGTTCATTTTTGCCACCAGCTGCTTTTGATAATACTCTGTCTTTGCCTCTGCTTCCGCATACTCCTTGCGCTCTTCCTTCTCCTGCTGATACTGCTGCCAGCGCTTCTGCAGAGTTCCGGAGCAGTCCGTGTTGTACTTAATGCGAAGATAATCCTGCAGGTTATTATTGTTTACATATCTGATTTTCACCTTGTTCTGAAGCTGTATCAGTCTGGAAATAGCACCTTCTACGCGATGCAGTTCTTTTTCGCTGTCCATGTATTTGACAAGCAGCACCGTCACAGCCACAGCCACAGCACCTACTGCCAGAAGTCCGCCCACGCGGGTATTCATCTCAAACGCAAACTGCAATATCAGCAAAAGCCCCATACACATTGCAAAGGCAGTGAGAAAAATAACAGACATTCCGCGAAAATTGTTCATCATGGTTTCCAGTTCAGAACGGCGGTATTCATAGGCATGCTTCTCCATATCCAACCGTTTCAGGTCCTGCCTGATTAAATCTCCGTAGTTCTCACATTCCGTCAGCTTACTGATTCCCTCCTGAATCTCATCCTCCTGCTTGCGCATGTGATAATAATCACCATCGCTCATGCGGTTCTTTTTCCCGCGGTACCTTTCACATTCCTGTTCCAATGTGTGAAGCCGTCTGGCAATACCGTCCAGTTCCTCCCTCTCCTCACCGGGAAGGGCTTCAATCTCCTCCATGTCCGTCAGGTAGGAGGTCACCAGAGAGTACTCCCCTGTCAGCAGATTCATCTCCCTGGAAGCATCCGCTATCTGTTCCAGACAGTTGGTAATATACCGGCTTCTTTGTTCTTCGTCCTCAAAATCTACATTATCCCTGTCGTAGACAATATTCTCCCAGTCTTCCGGTACCTGTTCATGTACTTTTTTCTTCCCGAATAGTTTCTTCCAAAATGTCATCCGTAAACTCCCATCAGTCAGTCACACTGCGCCGATAGCTCTCCTTTAGGGTCTGGGTAAGCTGCTCGCTTTCATCATAGTAGCGCTGCTTGTTTTCGCCGGTCCGAAGTTCACGTCTGTTATTCAGTCTCAGATATTCCGGCTGTTGCTCCCATTCCCGCACCAACTGCTCCACATCCTTCTCCAGTTCCAGCGCAAGCCCGTATCCTTCCGTGTCTTCCGCCGCAAAGGCTACATATTCACTCTCCGACAGTTCCATTCTTTTTGCCGCCAGATAGTCGCGGTAGAAATCTTCCCGCGCATCTGTCTCGTAAGCCTTCCGAAAGGACTCTGCCGCCTTATCATAAATCATTAATCCGGCGTAAGCCACTCCCCTATTATGCCAGACAGCCGCAAGACAGCTCACTGCCGGAAGGGGAGCCCCCTCGCTTTCCTGTTCCTGCCACTTATCAATCAGTGCGTCATAGCTTCTGATTGCTGCTGCATATTTCTTCTTCCTCACCAGATAATCTATCTGACTCTTTTTCTTCTCAATATTACTTAAGCCCGCTCCCTGCTTCAGTACCTGCTCAACTTCCGCCACCTGCTGCTCATCGTAGAGTCCGACAAAGTTCATCAGCGTCACCACAAAAGCACTGAGGGAACCTTTTTTGTGAATCAGCGGATAAAGGGTTTTTGCCAGTTCGCGCAACCCACACTCTCTGTCAATCCAGTCCGCCAGAGCGTCATTCATCATGGAAAAGTCCAAAAGGAAAGCATTCTCCTTCATGCAGTAGCACAGTTCCTCCATGGAGTAGACATTGATTCCCAGTCCCGGTATACAATATGGAGTTTCCGCATAATTTCCCACACATACGCTGACGCGCATAACAGCCTCCTAGTACAGTTCAATTTTTTCTCTCCAGCTCCGGCCTGTAGCCGGTCTGATTTCACCAAATCCCATATCCTCGATTTCCACCACCAGCAGATTCTCCGCCTCCAGATAAAATCGGGCTCTGAGTCTTGCGATTGTCCCGGGAAAATCCTCCAGGACAATCTGAGCCAGCTTTCCGTTCTTTCCTATGAGCGGAGTGATGGTCAGGGTAATCTCGCTGCCGTCTCTGATGTAAAATTCCATCTCGTGTTCCGCTTCATACCAGTTGACACCCGCATCCAGAATCGCATAGTAGGATTCCTGTCCCTGACGCATAAGGCTCATACCGATGTTCGCCTTTAGCTTGTCATTCCCCAGGAACACATATTCCTTTCCCACCTCGCTGACATTCAGTCGCTCCTGCATTCCGAAGCACGCACCCTTACTGAACAGATTATTCCCTTGAAACACTCTCCTGTTTTTACAGAGATAACGGAGAGAATCTTTCATCCACTCCCGGTCAAAGCCATCACCTATCAGGAAGACACTTCCGATGATATTTCCCTCAAATACTTCCCCTGCAATTTTCAGGAGTCCGCTGTCCAGTTCCTCCGCCCTCGACATATCTTCACGCTGTGGGAACGGGAACTCCCTCTCCTCAATGAAGGCAACCACGGGTGTAGTCCGCTTATTACATTCCATGCGGTATGTTTTTATGCAACTACCTCTATAAGCAAAAAGCACCGACTGATATGCCCAGAGCTCCCTGGGTTGATGAATCATATAACTGTAATAGCTCTCCGTGTGGCTCTGAAAAGCAACCTTGACACCCTTTAAATGAATTCCCGCCACCACCCCGTTCAGAATATCCAGGATTCGGTGATCCAGCACCTCGCAGGTAATCATCAGTGCTTCAATTCTGTCGGAGGATGCCACCTGTGACAGAAGACCCAGACTTCTCTTAAAAAACAGTGCCAGAAGTGCCACCGGTTCAAAGCTCTCTCCGTCTATGAGCACCGGCTCTCCGTCCAAAGCCAGTTCCAACAGGTTCTCCACCAAAATTCCCTGCTGCTCCTCCCCGTATCTGATTGCTTCCTTCCCGTAAAACCACTGGTTTACACCACTTCGTTTACAGAGCACCGTAGGAATATTATAGTTCTCGGCTCCCGCCACCTGGGAAAGCGTTTCTACCTCACCCGTCTCGGAGCGGCTGAAACTTATCTGGGAAAATTCATTCCCCAGGTCATAGCCTACAATGACCTTTTCGCTGCTTAAAAATCCCATGCCTGCTCCTTTCCTCCCTATTTCAGTTCAAACAATCTGCTGTTCAGGAATTCTTTTCTGTAATATTCCTCCAGAAGATTATCCATGGTATCATAATCCTGAAGGGTCTTGCTTATCACAATGTCATTGACCAGATGATATCTGCTGTCACTCTCGCTGCCTCTGATATCACTTTTTTGCAGAGTCCCGCTTTCCGTCAGCTGCTCATCTCCGTTTAGTTCCTCCGTGATATAGTACTGGAGGCTCTCGCCAAAGAACAAAATAAACTCCTTAAAGCAGACACCGCCGTATATTTCTTTCATATATTCAGAGCTGTACTCATCGGATTCCCCGTTCTCGTGAAGCATGACATAATGAATGCAGGCCCTGGCTGACGGGTTCGCATGATACTCAATAATGGTCTTGTCCGCCATTTCCTGAACCACCCATTCATTCTCCCTGTATTCCCGGAAAAATTCAAGATGAACACCCATATTCATAAATTCCGTCAAAAATTCTCCAACCAGTTCCGATGCCGTTTGAGTCAGTTCGTCATGGTTTTCCGCATAATATTTCAGGAAGGCCAGCTTGCACACCTTCTGTACCGGTTCTCCCCTGAGATACATACGCTGTATCTCTTCAAAAACATCCTTCCCCGTAACTCTCTCCTTGACGAAATAATCAAAAGAGCACTGGGCCAGGAAAGCCTCCTCCACTTCCGGCTTGGGTCCCTGGGAAATGTAATAGCGAAAGATTTCCATCTTTTCTCCGACAAAAGAACCGGAATACAACATCTGCACCAGAATTGTCTCACACAACCTGTAGCAGTCTACCTCAAAAGATTTCGCTGCTTTCCAAATGTCCCGCATGTTCTTCGTCATTCCCCTGTAATATGCGGACAGATAACGCAGAACCGTACTGTCATATTTCCCTTTTTGGAAGGCATAGACAGCCGCAGCTGTCAGCACCTCATCCTCCACCATGTTGCTACGCTCCATCAGCGGACTTATCAGCCTCACCAACAGCTTTGCATCCATAAAATAGGGGCCGTATTCGTTCAGCCACAGGCCCGCCAAATCATAGTTTCCCCGGAGCACCATAAAGCGCATCACCACATTTCTCTCCTCCGCGGTGAACATTTCCGGAGATATCTGCACCAGATATTCGTCCAGTGCACGCATGTCATCCGAGTCATAATAATACTGCAACAGTTTCAGTGCCAGTTCCCTCTTCACCTTTTGGTCAACATAATCGGAACTCACCACTCTGAGAGCACGATCCGCACTTTCCGCGGAATCGAAAGCCCCCTCTCTCTCTCCGTCGCAAAGATAAAGATCAAGCTCAGGATTATTCATGGAGTAAGGTGCCAGAAGGCGCAGGAACTTTCCGGGTATCATCAGCTTTTCCATGGTGTATTCCACATTGCGGACAAAGCGGTTATTCCATGCATCCTCGAAAACAATGGTATAATTGTTGCCATACAGGGAAACCCACGTTTTCCCTTCATTCAGGACATACTCTGTGGGATACAGATTTCCCGGCTGATACACATACACCTTCTGCAGCCGGTCATCCTCCACCCGAATCAAATGAGCAAAAAGCAGTTTTGAAAAAGGTTCACAGGTCTGCTCCGTAATCATGCCCGGTTGAAACAGCCGGTTATAGATATCTGCCAGTTGCCGGTTAATATGCTGCTTTGTAATCTGTTCAAGGCAAAAATACTCCATCCGCAGACGGTAAGTTTCAAAGATGTCTCCCAGTTGCGATTCATTCTGCAATATGTAATCATAGAGATATGCCGTATGCTCATAATCCAGATTGTTCTGATAAGAAAAATACATCAGTACCATTTTCGGAATTTCCTGCTGTTTTTCCGTATTCAGTGACATCATATAGTACTCGTACAGATTCGTGATTCTCAGACTGTTCTCCACTCCCGCCCTGTACCAGTCAAAATATTTCTCTCCGGTCTTACCTCCCTTAATCAGGAGTCCGCATATCTGCTGTAAAAGACGGACATCGTTCTTCTTATCGTACAGTTTTTTCAGGGTTCTGTACAGTACATCGGAATAATCCTTTTTCCTGTCAGCCAGATAAATCAGCTGTTCCACCACTTCCTGCTTCAGCAGCTCCTGCCTTGCGCCGTACCAGACAACCTGCAGTTCAAAATCTCCCAGCCTCCTTAACAGCGCCGGATTGTTATTTAAAAGCGCCACAGCCTCTATATACAGCATCGGGCTGGTGCAGCCTATATTGTATTGCTTTTCCAAGAAAATCCACTTTCCTGTAGCAGATTTGTGATACTCCTCCGACAGGTACAAAAGCAGCCAAGCCACCCTCCAGTCTGCATTGTCCTTGCGGTAAATATGCTCTACCTCTGCCGCCACTCTGTCAACATAATCCTCTTCCCGATGAATCAACGTAGTCAGATACAGATAATAAGCAAGAAGTGTATCGTTACCGGCTCCCTTCTCAAGGAGTTCCGCCACATGGTCCAATATCCATCCGGCTTCATTAAAGCTTTCCTCCGTTATGAGAAGCTGGGCCTGAAACAGTCTGGCTGACACATCGTTTTCATCCATGGCTACCAGCTTTTCCACCAGTTTTCCCGTCTCCTTCAGCCACGTCGCCGTACTGATTTTTCTGGTGCGGAATGCCTGATAGAGCTCCATCAGCTGTACCGTACTGCGCTTTCTGGTCATATTTTGGGAACGGGCTGCGGAACCTTCTCCCACCTTTACCGTCACGGGTACGGTGAGCGATACATAGGAGTTATAAAGCATTATCTGTCCAAAGTTCTTTCCCTCCCGGCAAAGACTGCTGTCAATAAAAACCGGAAGCGCACAGTAATTCCCCAGAAAATCGTCATCAGTGAGCATTTCCTTTTCCGTAAACAAAAAGTCTCCGATGCACTCCACACAAAGTCCTGTATAGCCCCAGCCGTTCCGCACGATGGTCAGTTCCTTCTCTGTCATCCCGTACGCACCGGTTGCCTTAGCCACATCCAGTACAAGTTTTTCTTCCTGTACCAGAAATTCCACCTTTTGTTTCTTGTTCACACATATCAGGAATTCCTCCACATTCTGCTCGGAACCTTCATATACCGACAACGCACGGTAAGCGTCTGCGAACTGCATGTCACTGCCGGACAAGACAAGGGGAAAATCGGGGGAATAAAAGAGTGTAACTGCCTCCTGCCAGTTACTTTTGGCAAGATTGGCAAAATGAAACAGATTCCGGATTGCACCGACAGAGGAATTCAGAACGGTATGTTCCACCGACACCACAAAGGGAAGATAGTATTCTCCCTGATTGCTGATGATATAAAAATTGCCCTTTACCACATCTCCCTCTTCCAGCTTTTCACCGTGAAAGCGGAAAAAAATTTCCTCCTCATCGCCCACAAATTCCCCGGTCACACACTCCATCCTCAAATCGGAGGACAGCACGCTTCCGCCGGTAAATCGACCCTGAGGAGCATAGATATGGAAAGAGCCTTCATACACTTCCCCCTTTTTCAGGGAAAGCTCTATTTTTGAGCAGGAGAAATCAAGAGAACCATTCTCGTAATCGAAGTTTCCCTCCAGAATCTGATTGATTATCTTCTGCATTCATACTCACCTCACGCTGCCCGCGACTAACGCCACTCCGAAATCTTCGATTTCGAAGTGTTCGTTGCACTCACATATCCGGGCAAACAAAGTGGTGTATCCCTGCAAGCAGGTCTACACCACTTTGCTCGCCCGGCTGCGTTCGTCGCTTATGCGTCCATTATATCAAAGAATCAACCGCAGGGCAAATTTTATTTCACGAAATGACATAATTATTGTAACAGTTCAGCTTTCGGTAACTTTCCGGCAGAATATGCGATACAGCCCTGTTCGACACGCTTTCGCTTGAACCTTCGCAGTAACGGTA
>JAEDMI010000281.1 GCA_016303085.1 Acetatifactor sp. | reverse complement strand
CTTTGTTCTTCCTGGATTAACGCTTAAAACAGATTTGTAACAACAAGGGTCGGGTTTTGCCCGGCCCTTTTGTTAGAGAATATTTCGACTTCGATACAAAAGACGTTCCGAAAGGTTTCTTTCTCATCTGGCGGGGCTTTATTCACTCGGACTGGCCCATTGCGATAAAAATCGCAGGTCTGTTTTCCGGGATTACCCTCCATGACCAGAAGATGGAGCACGTGAAGCGTTCCATAGAGCTGGAGGGGATTCTCCGGCGTGTCGAAGCCAGAAATGCCAATGATGAAAATTAAAGTCCGGGAGTTTTCCTTGGAATAAGAGTTGCACAGATGCTTTGAAGGTGATACACTACATTCAAAGCATCTATTCTTTTGCGCATATTTGCGTGTCTATATCACTTCTATCGTTTCTAAAAAAGGAATCCATGCTTTGTAAACAATGAATAGCGGGAGACCTTGGATGGAAGGATAGGACACAATTGTTTCTTTCTGTTACAGGGCTTTCCTAATACAGAAGGAGAATTGTATGTATAAGAAAAAAGAACAACAAATGAAAGTGTCATTGACATTTGAGCAGATTCAACAAATGGCTGCGGAGAAGTATAGAACTCTGAAGTTCACGGATGATTTTCTGTTTTGTAAAATTCTTCAGGAATGTCCTGACATTACACAAGAGTTGGTGGAATTAGTATTGAATCGAAAGGTTCGGAAGGTAGTAGTACAGAAGCAGGAGGCAATTGAGCTAACGTCGGATGGGAAAGGAATCAGACTGGATGTATATGTGGAAGAGAAAAATGATGCCATATATGACCTGGAAATGCAGACTACAAATAAGCCGGAGTTGCCTAAGAGAAGCCGTTATTATCAAGGGATGATTGATTTAAATAGTATTCGACGAGGTGCCAAATATGAGGAGTTAAGGAAGACATACATCATTTTCTTTTGTTTGAAAGATCCCTTCGGATACGGAAATCATATATATACTTTTGAAAATCGTTGTAGAGAAATGGAAGATTTGCTCCTTGGAGATGATACATACAAAATCTTTTTGAACGCTTCCGGTACAAAGAATGATGTGCCCGAAAAAATGTTGGATTTTTTTGAAATGTTGAAGACAGGGGAAGGGAAAACTCTCTTCACAAAGAAAATTATGAAGGAAGTGGAACGTGCCAAAACTCATGAAGAATGGAGGACGGAATATATGACACTATTTATGAGAGACGAAGAAATGAGAGCAGAAGGTAGAGCAGAAGGTAGAGCAGAAGGTAGAGCAGAAGGCAGAGCAGAAGGCAGAACTCAGGGAATTGCCATAGGAAGGGCAAGCTCAATATTAGATATTTTATCAACCTTGGGTCCTATTTCCGAGAAGACAAAAATGCGTATTGAATCAGAAATGAATTTAGATCTGTTGTGTGATTGGCTTAAGATAGCTGTGAAATGTACGTCAGTTGAGGAATTTGAAAATCATATCACAAGTGAAAATTCGAAGTAATGGATCCCCGGGAGTTTTCCCGGGGATTTTTGCATATACTAATCCGGACAAAATGAAAGGAAACATGTCCGGATGGTGAAAAAATATAGTCTGATTGCGATTGCGGCCCTGGTGTATGCCCTGGGGGTCGGTGTGGTATTGGAGCCCGCGCATCTGGTGACGGGTGGCGTGACAGGTATGGGAATTGTGTTCAATTATGTGACCGGTGTGGGAACCGGTACCTGGATATTACTTTTGAATATACCCATATTGATTGTGGGAGCCATGCGGTTCGGGAAACGTTTTATTGCCTCCACGGTTTACTTTATTGTGATGTCGTCCGTATTTACCGATGTGATTGCAGTATTTGTAAAGGAACCGATTCTTACGGATCCCTTACTGGTTGCGGTGGCAGGAGGGAGCCTTACCGCTACCGGCATGGGATGGGCCCTTCGGAATGGGGCAACCTCCGGCGGAATTGATAGTATTGTGAAGCTGATTCGGAGAAGAAGACCTCACATGAAAACCAGTACCTTGATTTTCCTGATGGATATTGTTATTGTTGGGGTGGGGGCTCTTGTATTGCGTGATTTGGAGAAAACGCTGTATGCAGCTGTGAGTGTGGCGACTACCTCCTACGTGTTGGATCTGGTGCTGTATGGGAAGGATGAGGCCCGTCAGTACCTGGTCATCAGCGATAAATCCGGGGAGATTGCCGCAAGGCTTCTGGAGGAGCTGCACACCGGAGTGACATATCTGACAGGACAGGGAGCCTTTTCATCCAGGGAGAAGCAGATACTGCTCTGTGTGGTGCGTAAGCCCCGCTCTTCGAAGCTGGAGGGGATTGTACGGGATACGGACCCACAGGCTTTCCTGATTGTGAGCAATGCCACACGCATCTATGGGGAAGGCTATAAGAGCTTTTTTGGGGAAAGCTTTTGAAAGAGAGAAGTTTTTCTTGCCCTATGGATGTGTGGATAGTATACTGTGTGTAAGCAATTTTTCTTCAAAAAAAATACGGAAAATTGCTACGGAGGACAAACCAATGATATTTCACAAAGCAGGAAAATACAACGGGGATGAAAGTACGTTGCCCCAAAGAGAGCATCATCCCAATGCGGTACCATTCAAGGAACCGAAGAGTATGCTTTTGTTATCCATTATTGCCAATGCAGGAGCTTTTCTTATGATCGTATTAATGGGTATACCGGTATTTCTGCTGGGAAGAGAATATATTACGCGGGATAATTCCATATTCCTTGTGCTGGCGCTGTGGTTTCCTATGCTTACTATAGTGCCCCATGAGTTCCTGCATGCGCTCTGTTTTAAAAAGGATGTGTATTATTATACCAATTTCAAGCAAGGTATGGCCTTTGTGGTTGGTACGGAGGATATGTCCAAGCTTCGCTTTATCATGATGAGTCTATGCCCCAATCTGGTATTTGGATGGATACCCTATTTGATATTTCT
The DNA here is from genome assembly GCA_016303085.1 of Acetatifactor sp. GTDB lineage: Bacteria > Bacillota > Clostridia > Lachnospirales > Lachnospiraceae > Acetatifactor. The sequence continues at coordinate 268 of JAEDMI010000281.1, read as the reverse complement.
TTTGTTCCCCAATCTTGTATACGTGGGAGCGTTCGGTACCATTTGTATCGGAATGGGTTTTGGGGACTACATCAATGTATTTAATGCATTGACACAGATGCCCAAGGGCGCGAAAACCTACCTTTGCGGCATACATTCCTACTGGTATGTGGATTGAGTCCGTTGAGAAAAAACAAATTCTCCGAAGACAAAATTTTGAAAAGGAAATATAACACACTGTCAAGAAAAAATACTTGACACCACATAAATTTTATTGTATGATACACAA
>JAEDMI010000280.1 GCA_016303085.1 Acetatifactor sp. | reverse complement strand
CGTAACTGTGGGGGCTAATAAAGTAATCACACTTGACAGGCAGACCTGCACGGCATATGTGAAGAACCCGTTTATTTTGAATCTGACTGTTTCCAATGTGGCGACCGATAAGCCCGAAGTGACTGTGGAGTCCTCGGATACTACGGTGATGAAGGCCGTGGTTGGAACTCTGAAGCCGGAAAAGGGTGTTGTTACAGTACCTGTCACGCTGGAACTGCTCAAGGAAGGAAGCGCGACCCTTACCGTCAAATGCAAGGAAAACGGAGAGGAAGTAAAGACAACCTGTGTTGTGACGGTGAAGCCTAATCCCAAGGAGGATGTGACAACCAAACTGAAGGATAATCTGGGCAATGAGATTTATGTCTTTGAGAATAATGCTTACAGAGCGGCTACCTATGCGGATTACTATAAGTTCGATAAATTCTTTGTGTCGAGTGGGAAAAAGTATACAGGCTGGCAGACTATCGACGGTAAAGTGTATTACTTTAATGCAGAAGGGAAAAAGGTAACCGGGGAGCAGGTGATTCAGGGCGCAAAATATGCCTTTGCCAGTGACGGTTCTCTCGTGACGGGAAGCGGAGCGTTGGGCATCGATGTGTCTAAGTGGAACGGAACCATAGACTGGAATGCCGTGAAGAACTCGGGAATCAATTATGTAATTATCCGCTGTGGGTACAGAGGCTCCTCTCAGGGTACACTGATTGAAGATCCGAAGTTTACCACGAATATCAAGGGAGCAACAGCGGCGGGACTGAAGGTTGGCGTCTATTTCTTCACCCAGGCAGTGGATGAGAGAGAAGCGGTGGAAGAAGCATCCATGGTGATAGGACAGATTAAGAATTACAAGATTTCTTATCCTGTTTTCCTGGATGTGGAGGCCAGCGGCGGACGTGCTGATTCCATCAGCAAGGAGACACGGACGGCGGTATGCAAGGCATTCTGTCAGACCATTCAGAATGCGGGTTATACGGCAGGTATTTATGCAAACAAGACATGGCTTGAGAATAAGATTGATGCCGGTGCACTGAGTGCCTATAAGATTTGGCTGGCGCAGTATGCATCGACCCCTACCTATACCGGAAGATATGATTTATGGCAGTACAGATCCACCGGAAAGGTGACCGGCATCAGCGGGGATGTGGATATGAATTTGAGCTATATGGGCTATTGATTCATAAAAACGCAAAACATTCTTAAGAATAAAAGAGTTTGGAAATATGTGTAGAATGTGTTATGATGTATTTATCCCGAGACGGGATGGAAGGGATGATATATTTTATGAGAACATATCTTGTGACCGGGGGCGCCGGTTTTATCGGCTCCAACTATATTCACTACATGTTTAAAAAGTACGGCGATGAGATTCGCATTATCAATGTAGATGTACTGACTTATGCCGGCAATCTGGAGAACCTGAAGGATATTGAGAACAGGGAGAATTATACCTTTGTCAAAGCGGATATCTGCGACAAGGAAGCAATTACAAAAATTTTTGCGGAGAACGACATTGACAGAGTGGTACATTTCGCGGCAGAAAGTCATGTGGACAGAAGCATCCGAAACCCTGAGGTTTTTGTGCAGACCAATGTGCTGGGAACAGCCGTGATGCTGAATTGTGCAAAAGCAGCCTGGGAATTACCGGACGGAAGTTTCAAGGAAGGAAAGAAATTCCTACATGTGTCTACGGATGAGGTGTACGGCTCTCTTCCCGATGATGACAATGCTTTCTTCTATGAGACAACGCCCTACGATCCTCACAGTCCTTATTCAGCCAGCAAGGCTAGTTCGGACATGCTGGTAAAGGCATATATGGATACTTATCACTTCCCGGCGAACATTACAAACTGTTCCAACAATTACGGACCTTATCAGTTCCCGGAAAAGTTGATTCCCCTGATTATCAACAATGCGCTACAGGGAAAGAAGTTGCCTGTTTACGGAGACGGAAAGAATGTCCGTGACTGGCTGTATGTGGAGGATCATGCAAAGGCCATCGACATGGTGCAGGAGAAGGGAAGATTATTCCAGACCTACAACATCGGCGGACACAACGAAAAACAGAATATAGAGATTATTCATATTATTCTGGAAACTCTGCAGGAGATGCTTCCTGAGGGCGACCCGAGAAAGGCTTATGTAAATGAGAACCTGATTACCTATGTGGAGGATCGAAAGGGGCATGACAGGAGATATGCCATTGCACCCGACAAGATTAAGGCAGAAATCGGATGGGAGCCGGAGACTATGTTTAAGGAGGGTATCCGAAAGACGATTCAGTGGTTTTTTGAACATGAGGAATGGATGAAAAATGTGACCAGCGGTGACTACCAGAAGTACTATACCGAGATGTACGAAAAATAAAAAAGAAACATGAAAATGGGAACGATGAACGTCGTTCCCATTTGGTGCGTAAAAAAAGGAGGTTTTTATGAAGGGAATTATTTTAGCCGGAGGCTCCGGAACAAGACTTTATCCTCTGACAAAAGCTATCTCTAAGCAGATTATGCCTGTGTATGACAAGCCCATGATTTACTATCCGCTGTCAACGCTGATGCTGGCGGGAATCCGGGAGGTTCTGATTATTTCCACCCCCAGAGATCTGCCTGTATTTGAGGAACTTCTGGGAGACGGACATCAGCTGGGAATGGAATTGTCCTATGCGGTGCAGGAGAGCCCCAGAGGATTGGCGGATGCCTTTATTATCGGCGCTGATTTTATCGGTAACGACAGGGTTGCTCTTGTGTTAGGTGACAATATCTTCTACGGACAGAGCTTTTCCAAGGTATTGAGAGAGGTTGCAGCCAGAGAGAAGGGTGCCACTATTTTCGGTTATTATGTGCGTGACCCCAGAGAGTACGGTGTAGTGGAGTTCGATGAGAGCGGGAAGGCACTCTCCATCGAGGAGAAGCCGGAGAATCCAAAGAGCAACTATGCTGTGCCCGGACTTTATTTCTACGACAATGATGTGGTGGAGATTGCAAAGAATGTAAAGCCCTCCGCAAGAGGTGAGATAGAGATTACGTCCGTGAACAACGAATATCTGCGAAGAGGAACTCTTCGGGTGGAAACTCTGGGAAGAGGGTTTGCCTGGCTTGATACGGGAAATCACGATGCACTGCTGGATGCTTCCGACTTCGTTGCGGCATTCCAGAAGAGGCAGGGGCTCTATATCTCCTGCATTGAGGAGATAGCGTACAAGAGAGGCTTTATTG
>JAEDMI010000279.1 GCA_016303085.1 Acetatifactor sp. | reverse complement strand
ATACCACACCGGAAAGATACCCGCGCCCTTTGCCCCCATCACGTCACATTCATACTGGTCACCGATGTACCAGACATCCTCCGGCCTCAGTTCTGCCTTCTTTAGCGCCAGCTCAAATATCCGCCTGTTTGGTTTGCGGTACAAATATTCGCTGGTGGCAAGAATGAATTCAAATTCATGGGATGGCAACACACTGCAAATTCTCTCCTCCACCGCCGCCCCACAGTAAGAGATATTGCTGATGACACCGGTGCGGATTCCCTGCTCTTTCAAAAAGACAAGGAAGTCTTCTATTCCCTCTGTAGGCACTCCCGGCGCAGCAGCATTCCAGAACACTCTATCCATCTCCAAATCGGAAAGGGGGACGTCAATCCCCATAGATTCATACAGATACTTTGTGAACATATGGTTCGGCACCTCTACTTGAAACAGATGCCGCCTGGCAGGATCAAATCTGCCCAGTTCTTTGTTGATGGCATTGGCTTCTATATGTATTTCCTCTGCTGAAAGATTGTATTTATTCGAAACAGCATATTTCAGAACCGCCTCTGTTCCCTTCACCCCGTCAAACTGCTTTTCATTTACCAGAGTTTGTCCATAATCAAACAGAATCATTTTGGGTTTCTTCAAATGCATCAGCCCGGTTCCTCCCTCATTTCCTCCAGCGCAGTCTCCGTCTCCAACATCCGCTCCAACAGACTTTCCTGATTCCTCTCCTCCGCGTCGATACCGTTCTGAATTTCCATCAGTTTCGGGTAGTTGCTGGAAAGGGCAGGGTCCATGAGCTTCATCTGTAAATCAGCCAGTTTCTTCTCGCTCTCCTCCAGCTGCCTCTCGTACTTCTCCAACTGATTCTGTAGTCTGGAACGTACCTTGCCCGGATTATAGTAAGTCTTTTTGTCAAAAACATCTGCAAGAGTGGGCGAACCGGCACTTCCGTCCGTACCGGATGAATTTGCAGCTTTTGTGCCCGCCACACTGTCCTTTCCGTTCAAACCGCCTACCAGTCCGGCCGCCTCCCTCTGCTTCTCAGCCAGATAGTCCTCATAGCTCATGTTGTACTGCTTCACCGCATCCTGTGAAAATTCCAGAATACCTGTCGCAATTCTGCTGATAAAATATCTGTCGTGTGAGACAAACAGCACTGTCCCCTCATATTCGTTCAACATCTGCTCCAGGGCTTCCTTGCCAATGATGTCCATATGATTCGTGGGCTCATCCAGTATCAGGAGATTCGGTCTTGTCTGCAACATTTTGCACAGTGACAGGCGCACCTTCTCGCCGCCGGACAACTGCCCCATCTTTTTCATCACATCTTCCCCGGAAAACAGGAATCCTCCCAGTGCACTTCGCACTTCTTCCCGCAGATAATCCGGATATTCCTCCCAAAAGTTATCCAGTACCGTCTGCTCCGGGTCCGCATCGTCCAGCACAGCCTTTTGCTGGTCAAAATATCCCCATTCCACATTCTGACCGAATTTGAATTCACCGCCCAGAGCCGGGAGTTCACCAATCAGTGTCTTTAGTAAAGTGGACTTTCCCTTTCCGTTCTCGCCGATGATGGCCAGCCGTTCCTTTTTCTGTAACAGGAAAGTCACCTCACTCAGTATATTCGTGTAACCGATAGCAAGCTTCTTTGCGTTGATGACATTGGTATAGCTCTCGATTCTCGGCACATATCTGGCATGAAAGGCTCTGGTATCAAAACGTCTGGGTTTCTCAATCTTTATCATGTGCTCCAATGCCATTTGCTTTGAGTGCGCAGCGGATACCTTTGTGGGCGTATTCTTCCACTTCTCTATCCACTCCGTCAGCCGCTTGATTTCCTTCTGCTGCTCCTCGTAATCCTTCTCCTGCTTTACCAGGTCTTCTTCCTTCTTTTTCATAAAGGCGGTATAATTTCCCGGATATCGCTTGATTCTATGATACTCAATCTCGTAGGTCACATCAATGACCTTATCCAAAAACATACGGTCGTGAGAAACGATAATAACCGCCTTGTCATAAGACTTTAAATATCCTTCCAGCCATTCGATGGTGGGCAAATCCAGGTGGTTGGTAGGCTCATCCAAAAGCATGATATCCGGTCTTCCCAACAGCAGTTTGATAAATGCCACTTTGGTCTGCTGGCCCCCGGAAAAACTACCGATAGGGCGCTGTAAATCCTCCAGCGCAAACCCGAAGCGTTGAAACATGATTTCCATATCCTGCCGCCAGGAATATCCCCTCAGCGCCTCCATTTTCCGTTGCAGACTGTCATACTCATTCATGAGCTGTCTGTCATCGGAGATTTTCATCCGTTCCTCCAGCTCATTCATCCGCTTTTCACAGGCAAATACCGGAGCAAAAGCCTTTTTGATTTCCTCCTCCACCGTCACTTCCCTGTCCGCAAAGTTCACCTGACGCAGGAAACCGATTTCCTGTTTGCCTGCCATGGAAATGCCGCACTCCTCGTCGCTGTCAAGGTTATTCATCTGAATATCACCCGCAATAAGTTTCAGCAGCGTAGTCTTCCCACAGCCGTTTCTTCCGACAATTGCAATTTTTTCATTGTCATGTACTTCAAAATTCACATCCTGCAATATTGTGTCCGCACCATACTGCACAAGTGCGTGTCTGATCTGATATCTCATGTCTATACCCCTATTCTCTTCACGGACAGCAACTCCAACTTTCAGGCAATTGTTGCAATCTTAATCAGCTTCATCACTACAACAAAAAATAGCATCCCACTGCCCAAAGTGTAGATGCTATCTCATGATTGCTTTTTTCTTACTGAGGGCAACCGGTGCTCTCCGTTCCGATTACTATGGAATCAATTATACAAGAGTAAGCGATGGAAATCAAGTGCCCAAATGTATTAGCTTCACCAAATGCAACAATTTTATGCCGCTGTATATTTTTCAAAATAATCTCTTGCTTCGTGTATCGTCAGCCCAAATCGTTTTTGCAGCTTTTCGATAATTCGTTCACGGGAAAATCCTTCCTCCAGATTATCCGCAATCAAAGCGTAAATACCTTCTGCCCGAGCAGCATCCAGTTTCTCCTGAGTGACATCCAGCTTCTCCTGGGTGGCATCCAGCTTCTCTTGGGTGACATCCAGCTTCTCCTGAGTGACATCCAGCTTCTCCTGAGTGACATCCAGCTTCTCCTGAGTGACATCCAGCTTCTCCTGAGTGACATCCAGCTTCTCCTGAGTGACATCCAGCTTCTCCTGAGTGACATCCAGCT
>JAEDMI010000278.1 GCA_016303085.1 Acetatifactor sp. | reverse complement strand
AGCACCTGACTCTTAATCAGGGTGTCCAGGGTTCGAGCCCCTGGCGGTGCACTTCAAAGGACTGTTTTTGAGGACATAGGAGCCTTGGGGACGGTTCTTTTTTTGTTTGAACCGGAAAATAGAGCAGGTTCAGGCTCAGTATTATCAGAGAGCATAATTTGTGAAAAAGAATCCTGATGAATGTCGTCAGAGGGGCGACATTGCCGATATTGACGGGGAGAGAAGCGCTGATATTGCCGGGGAAGGAAGGCGGTTTACAGAAGCAGAGCATACGCGTATAATGAATCTGTTGCGAAAGAAGGATAAAAAATGAAAACGGATTTAACTCAAGGCAGTATGCTGAAAAACCTGATAAAGTTTTCTCTTCCCTACCTATTGTCCTGTTTTTTACAGACCTTCTATGGTTTGACGGATTTATTTATCACGGGACAGTTTAACGGAGCGGATACGATTACGGCGGTGTCCGTGGGAAGCCAGATTACTCATATGCTGACTGTCGTAATCGTTGGCCTTGCCATGGGCACTACGGTTATAGTCGGGCACGGAGTGGGGGCGAAGAAGCGAGAAAAGGTGTCAAAGACCATAGGAAATACAGTGACACTTTTTTCTGTTTTCGGCGTTTTGCTGATGCTGCTTCTGATTGCCTGTCTTGAGGAAATTGTGGCCGCGGTATCTACTCCTGCAGAGGCAGTGGCACAGACAAAGGACTATCTGTTGGTCTGCTTTCTGGGGATTCCCTTTATTACGGCATACAATGTCATCAGCAGTATCTTCCGGGGACTGGGAGATTCTAAAACGCCCATGTACATTGTTACTGTTGCCGGGGTTATCAATGTGATTCTGGACTATGTATTTATCGGGCCGCTTGCCATGGGAGCCAAAGGTGCGGCGCTGGCTACGGTCATTGCACAGGGATGCAGCGTCGGGCTGACTTTTTTTGCCATGTTGCACATAAAACCGGGATTTGCTATACATCTGCGGGATTTTGTACCGGAAAAGGAAACAATGTTTGGGATACTGCGGGTAGGTATCCCCATTGCTGCCCAGGACGGATTTATTCAGATTTCTTTTTTGGTGATAACGGCAATTGCCAACGGACGGGGAGTAGAAGTAGCAGCTGCGGTGGGAATTGTGGAGAAACTAATCAGCTTCTTTTTTCTGGTTCCTTCTGCCATGCTCTCTTCCGTGTCGGCAATTGCCTCCCAGAACGCGGGAGCGGGACAACACGAGAAAAGCAGGAAAGTACTTCGTTACGGTATCTGTGTCAGTGTCTGCTTTGGAATGATGGTTGCTTTGTTCTGTCAGTTTGGCGCAGAGCCGTTGCTTGCGCTTTTTACCAGGGAGCCGGAGGTGGTTCGGCTTGGGTCGCAGTATCTGCGGGCATATATCTTTGACTGCGCCGTTGCCGGGATTCACTTCTGCTTCAGCGGATATTTCTGCGCTTACGGAAAAGCAATTCTTTCCTTTATCCACAATTTACTTTCTGTTCTCCTGGTGCGGATTCCCGGAGCCTATCTGGCATCTGTCTATTTCCCGGATACCCTTTATCCCATGGGCTGGGCAGCACCGGCAGGGTCGCTGCTTTCAGCGTTGATATGCGTAGGGTTCTTTGTGGGGCTGAGGAAGAGAAAGAAGATATAGTTATCCTGTGATTGGCTGAAAAACAGAATCACATAGGAATTTTTGGAAAATGATAGAAGTAGATAAATATCTTGATGAGGAATCTGAGAAGAGAGCAATTTCGCTTTTTTTAAGTAAGTAGAGGTTATAAAAACCGATTTTCCATACTTGGGAAATGAGTATAGAGTGGTATATTAATAAAGAACTTTCTGGCAAAAGAAGCGTCTATATCGGTAACATAGAGAGGAGGACTTGCGGATGAAAAAGCAGGGATTCAAGCGTTTACCGATTATAGGCGTCTTATTTTGTGTACTTTTGGCGGGCTGTGATGTGGCGGCGGAAGACCAAAGCCCGAATGATAGCGGAGAAAGCGTAGTTTTGGAGGAGACTCAGCAGGAGGCGGACGGTTTATCCGCGCAGCGAAGCGTGCAGCCGTCCGGGGATAACATGTTCCAAGAGGAACCGTTGGAAGAGGCAGAGTGCGGAACAGTGGGCGGAGAAAATGTTGCCGGTACACAATGGCCCGCAGATTTTGAAATCGTGAAGGAGAAATTGTCAGCCCTGCCGGTCAATGGGGAAGAGCTTAAGAAGCTGGCAGGCACGGAGAATTGTCCCGTCCCTGTGTATGAAATCAGCTTAACGAACAATTATGAGGGGGAATATGTGGTTGAGCCTGGCGGGAATTTCCGTTCATTGTTGGAAGCCGGAGAAGCGGCGGAGATGCTTTTGCTGCGATATACGGTGGAGGGCGATTTGATACTGGACTATTTGAACTTTGACGGAGAAAAACTTTTTCGGGTAAATGATTGCTCCCGGGACAAATGGGGCGGAGATGCGGAAAGGTATACCGGGTATGTCTATGATTCGGTATGGTTTACCGATAGGACGGACGAACTGGGAAACACATGGGAGACTCTGTATGGTCTGTGTGATGGAGATATGGTGATGGAAATCATGGACGGGCATTGGAAATAGTGTCGTTGTGTTTTCTAATGATTTATGGTATGTTTATGAATAGTTGGGAGCCTTGGCAGCTTGCCGGGGCTTCTTTTGTTTTGAAAACCGGACTGTTTGGGCGAACAAGTGTGGAATGCCGGCGGAGATAGAGTTACCGGATAGATTAAGAGGAGGAGCGGGGATGAACGGACAATCTGAGATGACAAGGAAAATATTGAAGCTGACGCTGCCTATTGTGGTGCAGAATCTGCTCAGCGCAGCAGTGAGCTCCGCGGATGTAATTATGCTGAACTATGTGGGACAGTCTGCTATTTCAGCGGTGTCCCTAGCATCACAGTATACCAATATTCTGTTTATGGTCTATTATGGTCTGGGAACCGGAGCAACCATGCTCTGCGCCCAGTATTACGGGAAAAGGGACTTTCAGGCGATTCGCGTCATAGAGGGAATTGCCCTGCGTTTCTCGCTGGGCCTTTCTGTTCTCTTTGCCATGTTGGTGCTAACCTGTCCGCAGCTTCTGATGAAACTTTTTACCAACGATGCGGAGTTGATTGCCTTGGGTGCTGCTTACCTGCGGGTCATGGGTATTACTTATTTGTGCTGGGGCGTGACGGAGGTTTATCTGTCTATTCTTCGGAGTATCGGCAGGGTGCAAATCAGTA
>JAEDMI010000277.1 GCA_016303085.1 Acetatifactor sp. | reverse complement strand
CATGATTGCAAGAGTGGTACGTCTTGTTTTCGTGCGGGGCTGAGGAATATGTCATAGATTCGGAACCGCAATAGATTTAGCGCATGCTGATTTATTGCGGTTTCTTTTTGCCGTTTTTTACAGGAAGGAGCGGTTAATGAGCAGGAATCTGCCTGCTCTGTTTCAGGAAAGGAGAAATTTTGTGAAAGACAAAATAAGCAAGTGTGTTGCAGAACTATTCAGTGATCTATCTGAAGAAGAGGTAAAAGCGGTTATTGAGGTTCCTCCCGAGGAACAGATGGGGGATTATGCGATTCCCTGTTTCCCGTTTGCAAAGAAGCTACACAAAAACCCTGCACTGATAGCAGCTGAATTGAAGGAGACGCTTCTCCGGAAAAAGGAGATACTTTGTATGGAAAGCGCAGAATGTGCAGGGGGATACTGCAATATTTTCATGAAGCGCAGTAAATATGTGGAAGGCTGTTTAGCAAAACTGAGCAAGGAACATTTGGGAGTGGAGAAAGAAGGGACAGGAAAAACAATTTGTATGGACTATTCTTCACCTAATATTGCAAAGAATTTTCATGTGGGACATCTGCGGACGACTGTTATCGGCAATTCATTATACAAAATCTTTGACAAGCTGGGGTATCGGGTAATCCGAATCAACCATTTGGGTGACTGGGGGACGCAGTTTGGCAAATTAATTGTGGCTTACAGGAATTGGAGCAGCAAAGAGGAGGTGGAGAAAAAGGGGATTGAGGAGTTGTTGCGTATTTATGTGAAGTTCAATTCGGAGTCAAAGAGAAATCCTGAACTGCTGGATGAAGCCAGGTGCTGGTTTGTTAAGATGGAGCAGAATGACCCGGAAGCTATTGAAATCTGGGAGTGGTTCCGGAAAATCAGCATGGTGGAGTTTGAACGTGTGTATAAACTGCTGGGGGTATCTTTTGATTCCTATACCGGAGAAAGTTTTTATCGGGACAAGGTGCCTGCACTGTCGGAGGAACTGGAAAAAAAGAACTTGCTGCAGGAGAGTGAAGGAGCAAAGATTATCAGTCTGGAAGAATATGGAATGCCGCCATGCCTGATTACGAAGAGCGATGGAGGTTCCATTTATCATTCCCGAGACATTGCAGCAATTCTGTACCGGAAGCAGACCTATCATTTTGACAAGTGCCTTTATGTCACCGGCTTGGAACAGTCATTACACTTTAAGCAAATATTCAAGGCTGTTGAGCTTATGGGATATAACTGGGCGAAAGACCTGGTGCACATTCCCTATGGATTGGTCAGCCTGGGCGGAGAAAAGTTGTCCACCCGTACCGGAAACATCATCTATGCGGAGGATATCTTAAAAGAGGCCATCCTGCGGGCAAAGGAGGCGATTCTGGCAAAGAATCCTGAATTGGAGAATAAAGATAACACTGCAAGAATAGTGGGGGTGGGAGCAGTTATTTTTCATGATTTGTTTAACCAGAGAATCAAAAATGTCAATTTTGCATGGAATGAGGTTTTAGGCTTTGAGGGTACCACCGGGCCTTATGTCCAGTATACCTACGCCCGGGCGAAAAGCATTTTGCGGAAAAGTAATTATAATGATTCTGCTGCTGAAATTGACTGTGGCGTCCTGACGGACGATGTGACTTATGCGTTGGTAAAGGTGATTTCGGGGTACGGGGATGCCGTCAGGGAGGCGGCAGAACGCTATGAACCGTCTGTGATTGCCAGGTATCTGATCAGTGTGGCAACGGCGTTTAATAAGTTTTATCACGAGTGCCCGATACTGCATGCAGAGCAAAAGCAGAAAGCAGCGCGACTGGGGTTAGTGGATATGGTGCAGAAGATTATCCGGGATGCATGCGGATTGCTCGGTATGGAGTGCCCGGAGGAAATGTAAAAGGGCCGCAAAAGCGGCCCGAATACACAAAGTATTTAGAGTGATTTCCGGTGGAAAGTGATTAACGTTCCTCCCTGAAATATGCCAACCCGAGACTTGCAGGCGGCTGACTTTCCCGTTTGCTGCGTATGCTGGTGATGACCAGAACCGCCAGAGTGACAACATAGGGAATCATCTTATACAATTCCTGATATTCCATGTGGTCCATGCCGGTGGGGATATACAGATACAGGATGTATAGTCCGCCGAACAGGAAGGATGCCAACACGCTGATGTTAGGTCTCCATATGGTGAAAATGACAAGTGCGATTGCAAGCCAGCCTCTGTCTCCAAAGGCATCATTTGACCATACACCGCAGGCGTAATCCATCACATAATACAGACCGCCCAGACCGGCAATCATACACCCGACGCAGGTGGCAATATATTTATACCTTGTCACGTTGATTCCGGCGGCATCGGCAGTGCCGGGACCTTCACCCACTGCTCTTAAATGTAAGCCCGCACGGGTGTGATTCAGAACATAGGATGCCAACAGTGCAATAATGACACCCAGGTATGCCAAAAAGCCATAGGACAGAAACAGCTTCCCGAACCATCCCAGTTTTCCGGCAAAGGGAAGAGCTTTACTGAAATAACTGCTGGTAGAGGTCAATGCGATAGAGGGTACATCACTGGCAACCAGCTTAATCAGAGAACCGCCAAAGAAATTACCGAAGCCGACTCCAAAAGTAGTCATGGCCAGGCCGGTTACGTTCTGATTTGCCCGAAGGGTGACCGTCAGAAAACAATACAGCAGACCCATCAAAAGGGAACCTAACAGACAGCACCCCATGGGTATCAGCACAGCCAGAAAAGGATTCATGGCTGAGGCACCGGATACAGATTTCTCATAAAAGAAGGAACCGATAACACCGCTGATAGCGCCAACGTACATGACGCCGGGAATTCCCAGGTTCAGGTTACCGGATTTTTCCGTGACAATTTCTCCGGTACAGCCGTAGAGAAGAGGAATGCCCTGTACAATAGCTCTCGGGATAAAGGCAAGTAAAAAGTTCCACATGATTACTGTTCCTCCTTTTTATGCTTTTTAAGGAACTGAATTTTATAGGTAATAAAAAACTCACATCCGATAATAAAAAACAGAATGATCCCGGTCAGGATATCCGAGTAGGAATGGTTCAGCCCGAAGTTGGTGGAAATTTCGCTGGCTCCACGGTCCATAAAGATAATCAGGAAACTGGAAAATATCATGGTCAGCGGATTAAATTTGGACATCCAGGATACCAGTACGGCTGTAAAGCCTTGTCCGCCTGCAATCGTGGTGGTGATGGTATGGTTAATACCACCAACCAATAACAGACCGACCAGACCGCATATTGCGCCGGACAGCAGCATGGTACGGATGAT
>JAEDMI010000276.1 GCA_016303085.1 Acetatifactor sp. | reverse complement strand
GCCAGAAAGAGAACCGTATTTACCGCCAACAAGGAAGATGACGAAGACTAAAGGACACAATAAAATGAGCACCTTATTTGAATGTGAATATGTCTTGGATAAACAGAAATACCTTTTCTGGTGTGTTTTTGCTGCACTCGTCTTTGCTTATGCCGTGTATGTTAAATTTTATGCTTTTTTGGTATTTGGCATATTTGCTCTGTATCGTGGCTTGTTTCGCTGGAAAGTCATAACTGCAAGACAATACTCCGCTCTCGCCAAACAGCACGGAGCCGTAAATTGGACACGAAAGATTTCTTTTGGTGAAAATGAGATTGTTACCGAAGACGGAAATGTTACTGTAACGAATCAGTATTCCGAGATAATCGGTATTGAAGAAAAAGGAAACTATGTCCGCCTTTGTTTGAGCAATAATACCGTTATCCGATTGTATTCCGATTGTTTTGTAACGGGAACATGGGACGAATGTAAAAAATGGATTCAGGAAAAGGGAGCATGCGAAACATGCAACAGATAGATTTACACGTACACTCCACCCGCTCAGATGGGACATATACACCTTCGCAGCTTGTGGATTATGCTTTTGAAAAGGGATTGGCTGCTTTTGCTCTGACAGACCATGACACGGTAGACGGGTTGGAGGAAGCTGTTTCCTATGCGGAGCAGCTGAAGACAAAACAGAATGAATCCGGTGCACCAAAATCTTCGTCTCCGGTTCCGGAAGTCATTCCCGGCATCGAGTTTTCCACGGAATACCAGGGACAGGACATACACATCGTTGGACTTTACATTGATTACCGCAATCAGGTCTTTACCACAAAGCTACAGGAATTCGTAAATTCCCGTACTGTGCGCAATCAGAAAATGTGTAGCTTGTTGCAGGAAGCGGGAATTGATATTACTTACGATGCATTGCTTCGGGAATTTCCGGATTCTGTTATAACACGGGCACACTATGCCAAATATATGCTAAATCACGGATATATTAAGAGCATGCAGGAAGCCTTCGACCGATACGTTGGCGACCACGCCCCCTGCTATGTTCCCCGGGAAAAGGTGACACCGGCTCAGGCCGTACAACTGATTCTGAAAGCCGGTGGAGTTCCCGTTTTAGCTCATCCTATTCTGTACCATATGAGTGATGAGCGTTTGAATAATCTGACCGCGGAGTTGAAGGCTGCGGGGCTTTTGGGTATTGAAGCAATTTACAGCACCTACAAGCCTCATGAAGAACAGCAAATTCGTGCTCTCGCTTCAGAATATCAACTGCTCGTCAGCGGAGGAAGTGACTTCCACGGCGATAACAAACCGGGACTTGACCTGGGAACAGGCTACGGAAATCTGTTTGTTCCATATAGTCTCCTGCCTCCCCTCAAAGCACATGCACTACGATTTGCCGATTGATTCCGATATATGTTGTTTCGGTTCATCCGGGTACTGTTCCACAATAGCCAAAAATCCGGGATAGTTTTGCATAAACGCATCCACTACCTGAGGGTCAAACTGTTTTCCCCGTTGTGATACAATCTCATCATATGCCTCCTGCGGAGTCCATGCCCGCTTATAAGGGCGGATGCTTACCAATGCATCGAATACATCAGCTAATGCCACACATCGCGCATATAGTTTGATATCTTTTCCGCTTAATCCCATATAGCCGGTTCCGTCCCATTTTTCGTGATGTTGGTGTGCAATGTCCGCTGAGATGCGGAATAATTCGCCCGGTGACTTTTCCAACATCTTCCTGCCATATTGGATATGATTCTTCATAATATCAAATTCCTCAGTCGTCAGTTTCGCCGGTTTCTCAAGAATTTCTTCCGGTATCATAACCTTTCCCACATCATGCAACATTGACGCAAGACTGATTTTCCAGCTGTCCTCATCAGAATAGCCAAGGCTATGGCAAAGGAGTTCTGTATACTTCGCCACACGTCTCACATGCTGTCCCGTGTACTCTGATTTGTTTTCAATAATCTGAGAGAGAGATAAAATCAGATTTTCCTGATCCTCATACAATTCCCTGTTCTTGCTCGCCAGCGTCTGTATCAAACGCTCAATGCGGTCTGAAATGAATATGCACACAATGGCAATGGCAAAAAATTCTATGGTCCTGGGCAAAATTCCGTAAAGAACAGTTCCCTTTAATGTAATCAACGGTTCATCCGGTACAATTTTCAGCTGAAAAGCCACCAGATGGGATATAACCAGAGTCGGCAGGCTGATGATCATTGTAAATATCACATATCTCTTTTCATTATACAGGCAGGCAATTACCACGGGAAAGACGAGCATGATGATTGTATGGTAGGACAGAGCTGCATACTGAAGACCCGACTGCAGCACAATTACAGTCAGAATCACATATCGTATCCGTTCTGAGCGAAGCTTCAATATATCACAGAACAAAGTCGGTAAAAAGAAATCAATAATTGAAATTGCTGCGGCTAAATACAGAGGTATCGGTGCAATTTTGAATACCCCTGTCAAATTGAGCACAACCACAAGCACCATGAGCCCAATTAACATTCTGCAAATAAAGGCAAGACGCTTATCTGCATTGTTTTTATATTCCTTTAAAATCTGCTTTGAAAAATCCATATTATTATTCCCCGCGTTTTCAGAGGCTTTTACTCAAATACTTCATATTGAGTATATAATAATTATAGTTTCAGTGCAAGAAAAATAGTTATTTTGCACAATTTGTTTCCATATCTCACACTATATTTGTTGATTTTGACGTGCGAACACACAAAAAAAGACTGTCCTCTGTCACTTCAAAAGTCACAGAAGACAGTCTTTACCCGTATCCTATATTTATCCCTCTACAATCAAATATCTGCCGTCTCCGATGTCAAAGACTTCTTCCGCCTCCAGAATTTCCTCATCTGAGGCGCCCTCCATGTCGATTCCTTCCTCCTCGAAATACTCCACTACTTCATCCACAGAGTTTACAACAACCGCCATGCAGTCCTCAAGGAAATCTTCCGCTTCATCCAGTGTCTCCGCTACCTTTTCGGGAAAAAGCTGAAGCTGATTATCCAGAAAGCACTCCAGGACATCATCATCAAATTCACGCATATTTCCACCCTCCTTTGCCGACTTACTGTATGCCCACATACTACAATGTTATTCATTGTCTGTCAATACTGTGAGTGAAAAAGCAAACACTTTTATGAATGTTGCAAACCGAAAGGGCTGAATGCTATACATACCTCAACAATTCCAACGGATGTGCAATAATGGCATCGGCATGTCCTTCCTCCAGCTCCTTGCGGTTCCGAAAGCCCCAGAGTGC
>JAEDMI010000275.1 GCA_016303085.1 Acetatifactor sp. | reverse complement strand
TACGGGCTGCTGGAGGGCGGCTTCCACACCCCCAACCACCGCTGGGCCATCGCTTCCGTTCTCATGACCTGCGGAAAGCTCTTTCACTGCGGAGAGATGGAGAAAGCGGCATTTACTTATCTGAACGAGGGTATCGACTGTAATGAGGATGGCGAGTTTGCGGAGAAATCTGCGGGAAACTATAACCGCATCAACAATGATGCCATGATTATGCTGTCAGAAGCTACGGGAGACGACTCCTACGAGCAGAATGCAGTCCGCAACCTGCGGATGATGCTGACTTACTGGGAGCCGGATGACAGTGTATTTACCGCCAATTCCACGCGCTTTGACAAAGACAGGCTGGTTTACCCCAAGGATTATTATATGGAATATCTGAACATGGGTATGAAATATCAAATCCCTGAATTTTTACAGATGTGCAATTCCATTTTTGAGATTGTGGACAGAAAACATATCACCTCACCGGATTTTCTGATTTGGTTTATGTTGAACCCCGAATACAGAAAGCTGGAGTTTGAGGGCAGCTATAAGCGCCCCGATTTTCACAGCTTTTACCGGGAGTCCGGTATTGCCAGGGGGCAGCAGGGCCGATTTACCTATACGGTGATGAACAGCAAATCCAATTTTTTCTATATCCATAACGGCACCATGAAGCTGGAACTGAAGGTAGCAGGCAGCTTCTGCGAGCACAGAGCCTTTAAGAGCGAAAAGATGGAGCAACTGTCGGACAGGGAATACCACTTAAGCCAGACCATGCGAGGGTGGTACTATCTGCCCTTTGCCGAGAAGCCGGGGACAAGCGACTGGTGGAAGATGGACAATGCCTCCAGAGAGAAAAAGCTGGGGCCGGATATGCAGATTGACGTCTGGGTGAAGGAAGTGGAGAACGGCGTGGATGTCCGGGTGAAGACCTCGGGCGTTGAGGGAGCGCCATGGAGAATCGAGCTTGCCTTCAGCGGCGTGAATTTTCTGACAAACGATTACACTGATATGCCGCTTACGGGCAGTGAGGTCATCGTGATGAAAAAAGGATACACGGAGGTAGGCAACGGAAACGACGCTCTGATTGTGGGACCCTGCTTCGGTGAGCATCACTTTACGGAGGGCAAGGAGGACAGCGAGGCAAAGACAGCGGGAGCCGCAACCCTTTATCTCACCGATTACACTGCCTTTGACCATACCATCGAAATCCGAAACAAAAGGAGCTTTTTTGAAAAGAAATGACGGAAGAACTTGTGAAAAAATATGTGCCCCATCTGCGGTATGACAAAATGGAACCCTACGCTCCGGAAGCCGTGGGCTACACTGTGATTCGGGAGAGTGGAAAAAGTCCTTCCAGCAGACTGCTTGTCAGAACAAAACCGGGGGAGACGGTGATTGAATATGCCTTTTATTACGACTTTGACATTCAGCATCTCTATGATTTGGAGCACGTGTTTGTCAGGATAAATAAGATGGGAGAGATTGTGGGGGTTTTAGGCAGCTTCCACGGAAAATTCCTGAATAACCTGATTCCGGGAGAGACAGCCTTTGAGGATACCCATGTCGTTGAGTATGTCCAGCCGGGGAAACATGCATTTATGCCGGCCCCTCACTATTTTCAACTGGCGCCGGACAGAAACGAAAGCTGTAACGTGTATGCGGGCAGTGACGGGCTGCTGATTGCCCCTATGTTTGAGGGAAGACTGTCCACGGATGAAGCCTTTGACAGGAAGACAGAGCAATATATCCGGCAGCATTACAGCTTCAGTCCTTCCTGGGAATTTACGTCGGAGTGTCCTCGTTTCAAAAGGCCGGAGGAGCTCCTGATGCCATGGGAGGAACTGGATGGATTGATTGTAAAGCGAATCGCGGACTGGAAGCGAAAAATTGACGGGGAGATAAGGTGATGGAGAGAAAAGCGGAAAGGGTAAACTACCCGGTGATGGCGGTATTTATGCTGATAATGATAGCTCTTGGTATCAGCGACTCCAACAGGGGCGTGTTTTCCACGGTGTTTGAGCAGGGGTTAAATCTGTCGAAGCCACAGGTGTCCCTGATCGTAACGGTAAGCTATTTGGGCAATCTCTTGTTTATGCTGCTGGGAGGAAATGCAGCGGACCGGTTTGACAGAAAGAAGGCCTGCATGAGCATTCTGGGACTTTGGACTCTGGCCCAGGTACTATTTGCCTGTACGGACAATTACGTTTGCCTGCTGCTCGGAATGTTTGTCAGCATGGGAGCCTCCACACTGATGAACACCATGATGAACATTCTCTCGCCCCTCTTTTTCGGGACGATGGCTGGATTGTATGTGAATGTGCTGTTTTTTGTGCAGGGTATCGGAACCAGCGGAAACCAGAAAATCACCGGCACCCTTGCCACAGATTACAACGACTACAGATTTTTGTGTCTCGGTCTGGCGGCAGTGGGTATGGTCAGCCTGATTCTGTTGGGCATGGCGAAATTCAAGAGTGCGGACGAGACAAAACCGGGGGACAGTGTATCGGCAGACGGCGTGGCAAATAGAGAACGGGCATCAGTGGGGAAAAAGGGTTTCCGGGCTGCTTTCAACGGAACGGTTCTGGCTATGGGGCTTGTGTTTGGATTTTACTTTGTGGCGGAGCACGGCATCATGAACTGGTGGGCCATGTACTGCAGACAGGGTCTTGGACTTACGGGCAGCAGGGCGAGTACCAGTGTCTCCCTTTTCTTCGGTACCATGACCCTGGGAAGACTGGTGATGGCACCGTTGGTGCAGAAACTGGGTAACAGAAAAAGCATTGCGGTTTTCGGAGGAATCGGAAGTGTGCTTTACATTTTGGGGATTTTGCTGGGTGCGGACGGAACCCTGATTCTTGGATTGAGCGGAATCTGTATTTCCGTTATTTATCCGACCATCGTGCTACTGTTGCAGGATATTTTTCCCGGGGATAGAATAGCTACCGTGACGGGAGTGGTAATCAGTATCGGCACTCTTTTCGACATTGCATTTAATGCGGTGTTCGGTAGTCTGGTGGATGCGGCAGGGTTCAGCGTGTGCCGGGTGATATTCCCCGTTGCCATACTGATCTTTTACGGCGGATTTTTGATTGTATCAAAAAAGGGAAATAAAAAGAGCATCGGACGTTAGGTCCGATGCTCTTTTGTGGTTGTTGTAGTCAGAAGCAATTAAGCTACTACAGTAACGTTGGTAGCACGAATCTTGCTGCTGTTTGCAGGGTCACACTCGGTATCGAAAGTAACCTTCTGGCCTTCCTCGAGAGACTTGAAGCCCTCAGCGTTGATAGCGGAGAAATGTACGAATACTTCCTCGC
>JAEDMI010000022.1 GCA_016303085.1 Acetatifactor sp. | reverse complement strand
ATTTCTTTCTTATGGGGTATAGCAAAAAACTATATAATGTATTGGGGGGGTTACGAGTATTATAATACCATCCCCTTGGTCTTTTGACTATTCCCAAAATTCACAAATATTACAAATTCATCTGTTTCTTTTTGTGCACTTTATCCAAATGTTCGTTGTCAAAAACTACCAAGAAAGGTCATGGCGCCCTTGTGCAACTCCACGTATGTCCATTTAGCCTTCTGCCGCGAACAATGCTTCAAACTCTTCTCTGCCGATTTTTTCCTTTTCCAACAGAAGCTTTGCACAATTATGAAGCACCTGCTCATGCTCCAGAATAATAGCCTTTGCTCTGGAATAGCAGTCATCGATAATAGCCTTTACTTCCCTGTCAATCTCGCCGGATATGGCCTCACTGTGAGCCTTAGCATGGGCAAGATCACGCCCGATAAACACTTCATCGTCATCATCGTCATAACAGATGACACCGATATTGTCCGACATACCGAAGCGGGTTACCATTCTCCTGGCCACCTTGGTAGCGCGCTTGATATCGCTGGATGCACCGGTAGTAATATCCTTAAAAATGATTTCCTCCGCGATTCTTCCGCCCAGCGATACCATGATATCCTGAAGCATTTGTCCTTTTGTGACGAACATTTCATCCTTCTCGGGAAGAGGCATGGTATAACCGGCTGCACCCTGCCCCGTAGGGATAATGGATACCGCATAGACAGGTCCCACATCCGGCAGCACATGGAACAGAATCGCATGCCCCGACTCGTGATAAGCGGTAATCCGCTTCTCCTTGTCGGAGATAACGCGGCTCTTTTTCTCCGCACCGATGCCTACCTTGACAAAAGCCTTTTTGATATCGCTCTGAGATACATATTTCTTGCCATCCTTTGCGGCGTTGATTGCCGCCTCGTTCAAAAGGTTTTCAAGGTCAGCACCCGTAAACCCTGCCGTCGTCTGAGCAATCTGCTTTAAATCCACATCCTCGGACAAAGGCTTATTCTTGGCGTGAACCTTTAAAATATCCTCTCTGCCGCTGATATCCGGTGTACCCACCGCAACCTTTCTGTCGAAACGTCCGGGACGCAGAATAGCAGGGTCCAGGATATCCACTCTGTTTGTGGCTGCCATGACAATAATTCCCTCGTTGACGCCAAAGCCGTCCATCTCCACCAAAAGCTGGTTCAATGTCTGTTCTCTTTCGTCATGTCCTCCACCCATTCCGGTGCCCCGGCGTCTTGCCACCGCGTCAATCTCGTCGATAAACACGATACAAGGGGCATTCTTTTTTGCCTCCTCAAATAAATCGCGGACACGGGAAGCGCCGACACCTACAAACATTTCCACAAAATCCGAACCGGAGATACTGAAAAAAGCCACATTAGCCTCTCCCGCCACAGCCTTCGCCAACAGGGTTTTACCTGTTCCGGGAGGGCCCTCCAGCAACACGCCCTTGGGGATTCTCGCGCCCACACTGTTATATTTTCCGGGCTCTCTCAGAAAATCAACGATTTCCTCCAGTTCCTCTTTTTCTTCCTTCAGACCTGCCACCTGTTCAAATGTGATAGTCTTATCACCCATAGACATTTTTGCACGGCTTTTGCCAAAATTCATCATTTTGGCATTTCCGGCCCCTGCCCCGGCATTCTGGGCATTTATCATCATGAACAGGAAAAAACCTACCACAATGACAATCAGCATGGGAACAAGTGTGGTCAGAAACCAGCTGTCTCTCCTCACATCGTGAACCATAGGGTCGAAGCCGTATGACCTGACAATTTCCTCCATCTCCACAATGTCTGATACATACAGCGTCTTGTTATCACCGTTTTTCAGGTCGATGTAAAGTGCACCCGTAGGTGTCTCGCTGTTCAGCTGAATCTCTACATCGGTCACTTTACCGGCTTCCATATCGGCGAGAAACTCAGCTTTGGAATAATCCTCCTCCACCTTCTGTCTCAAAATACCGAACAGGAAAACCACTGTCAGCAACCCAAGAATAAAAATAAAATATGAAAAAAACTTTCTGCCTTCCTGCCTCAACTCGCAAGCCTCCTAATTATCAAATTCCACTACTCCGATGTAAGGAAGATTACGATACATCTGGTCATAGTCCAAACCATAGCCTACCACAAATTCATCGGGAATCTGAAATCCGGTGTAATCCACATTTACATCAATGACACGTCTGTCAGGTTTGTCCAGCAAAGTACAGAGCCGAAGTGATGCAGGCCCTCTGTCACGAAGCATCTCCAACAGATAGCTGAGCGTCCTTCCGCTGTCCACAATGTCCTCTACCACAAGAACATCCTTGTCCTTCAGGGATTCGTCCAAATCCTTTACAATCTTTACAACACCGCTGGACTTTGTATCGCTGCCGTAGCTGGATACAGACATAAAATCCAGTGATACGGGAACCGTAATTCTCTTTGCCAGCTCACACATAAAGAAACTTCCGCCCTTCAGCACACATACAAGGTGAACCTTTTTGCCCGCATAGTCCCTGCTGATTTGCTCTCCGATTTCCTGAATCCTTCTGTCTACCTCTTCCTCCGATAAAAGTACTCTGATGTGCTCAGCCATTTTTCTCCTCCGTTCCGCTGTCTGCGCAGTCTCCTATTAATTTTACCTGTAAAATACGTTTTGTATTCCTGTCAATCTTATAATATTCGCTGATTCGGTAACCAATCAGCCACAAAACGTGACTTCCCTCCGCCAGTACAGGAATCCTGTCTCTCATTTCCCGGGGAATTTTCTCCGTTATCATATAATCCTTCAGAGATTTATGAATCACATTTCCCTTTCCGTCCGATATGGTGAGATAATCCCCTGTCTGCCTGAAACGAACCACAGGCGATTCCTTTATTTTATCATAATCAAACCATTTCGTATACTCATTTCTGGGAACTTCCTCCCGGTTTTTAAGAAAAATTTCCGAAAAATCAAATTCCGGCAGTGCTTTTTGCTGCTCACTCTCTCTGCCGTTCCCGAAAATCACCTCGTCGTACTGTCTTCGGAACCGGATTCCGAAGGGAAGACAAATGCTGCGGTTTCCCCTCCGCTCAAACAGTGTGAGTACATCCTGCACATGGACAGCGGCAATATCCTTTCCCGTGGGCGACAAGTTCTCCAGAATTGCCAGCAACACTCTTTTTTGAAGCACCGGATGAAGCTCTTTAAAGGTCTCCGTATCAATCCTGTTCCCGCTGATGCAGCGCTTCCCGGCCTCAGCCGTCTGCTGCCGCAGATAATCCTCTGTCTCAGCCAAAAGTTCCGCCGTCCTGCACATATGGCTGACCGACTTCTCCGATATCTCTTCCTCCGCATAAGGCAGAATATGATGTCGGATGCGGTTTCTGGTATATTTGTCTTCCCCGTTGGTACTGTCCGTGCACCAGGGTATGTTTCTCTCCTGCAGATATGCCTCTATCTCTTCCCGCTCCAGACAAAGCAGGGGCCGGATAATATTCTCCCGAACCGGTTCCATACCGCAGAGCCCCTTAAGTCCGCTTCCGCGAAAAAGATGAAGCAGCATGGTTTCCGCTCTGTCATTGCTGTTGTGGGCTACCCCAATCTTTGTTCCCCCAAACTTTTCCGCCGCCTGCCCGAAAGCCCTGTAACGCAGTCTTCTTCCCGCATCCTCCTCAGAGCATTTCTCCTCCGTCGCAAGGCTCCTGACGTCTCCCTTCACCGGGTAAAAAGGAAGCTTCCACTGCTTACAGAGGTCTTCTACATAGCGTGCATCTTCCTCCGCAGCTCTGCCCCGAAGCCCATGATTTACATGCACCACCGCCATCTCAAAGGCTGTCCGCTTCCTGTATTCCAGCAACAGAAATAAGAGGCAAACCGAGTCTGCCCCTCCCGAAACTCCGAGGATAATCTTATCCCCGTGCTGCACCATATGATTCTCCTCCATAAAAGAGAATACTTTTTCTTCCGTTTTCTGCCGCATATTCATAGAAACATGGTATCTCAAACCGTGATAAAAAGCAAGTGCAACCCGAATCACCGGGTCTCCCAGATACCGATAACCCCCACCGTCATATCATCCTTTATTCTTCCACCCGCTGCGATAAGCGCCTCCCGCAACAGCTTATCCGCCAGTTCTCCGGGGTTCTGCTCCTTCATCTCTGCCAAAACTGCGCACATGGTATTCTCATAATCCAGTTCTTCAAACGCATCTACCACTCCGTCCGATACCATGACAAGATAATCCCCGTCCCGCAGCCCTCTTTGTATAGGCTGCAGCTGCGCCTGCTGAAAGATGCCCAGAGGCAGGTTGCTCTCCGAAAGCTGCTCAATTTCTCTCTCTCTTTTCAAAAAGGTGGCGGCACCTCCCACCTTTCTCAGCTCACAACTGCCGCTGTACAGGTCAATTTCACAGATATCCAGTGTGGGATGATTCTTATCCTCGCCCATGGCAAACAAAGCCGTATTAATCATTTTCACTGCAGCATCGGTGCTGTAGCCCGCTTCCAGAAATTTTTCCGTCAGATCCAACACCTGCTCACTGTCTTTACCTGCCTGCTCCCCGGAGCCTGTCCCATCGGAAAGCATAACGGTAAGTCTTCCTCTTTCCGCCTCCAGAACAGCATAATTGTCTCCGGATACCGTCTCATTTTCCTTGATTGCCCTGGCAAACCCCGTCAACGCCAGGAAGCGCGCTTCCTTCTCCAGAATAAAGCTTTGTGGATTCCTGTCTATTACAAAAGGACTTGAGGCGGAAAGCTGTAGTCTCCTGTCCAGCAATACGGAAATCATATCCGCAGCCTCCTCCGCGGAAGCACCCGCTCTTTTCTCTGTGCTCATGGTAAGCACGACGGATTCATTCCCGTCGTCCCGTGATATGTAACAGGGATTTTCCACCCGGATTCCTTCTTCATGCATGGCGCGGACAATCAGACGTTTCTTTTTATCCTCCATGGGTCTGTAGCATAAAACCTCACAGGCTACCTCCGTCATTATCTTTGCCATTTCATTCAAATGACTTTTTAAAATCTGTCTGTTTTCCCAGAGCCTCCTCTCGGAGAGTACTGTCTGCCTGTCCTCCTCACCCGGACAAAACTCCCTGTCGTAGCTTCTTGCCAGTTCATAAAAGCTGTCCGCGTAATTAAGCAGTCTTCTTCTGCACAAATCCGATACCTGAGCCGTCCGAATTTCACTCTCCTCTGTCCTCATTTCCAAATACCAGCCTTTCTGCCGCCTTTTTCAGACGGTAAGCCAGATTATAAATTTGCCCATCCGCTTTTTTTGTCAAATCAAAGGCAGATACCCTTAAAGTTTTGCGACATTTTCCGCAACCCACTTAAAACCCACGCTTCTTCCACAAAAAAAGGAGCCTTCGCTCCTTTTTTATTTATCTTCCTTAAATAAAATTTCACCTTCATAAACCAGACCCAGCTTCTCTCTCGCGATATCCTCGATATAGCCCTTGGTCTGAACTTCTTTTCCGAATTCCTCAATCTCTTGGGCCCGCTCCTGTTCCGCGGCAATCTGTTCCTCCAGCTGACTTTTCTCCTGAGCCTTTGCGTCAATCTTCTGCTGCATTTCAAGGCTCTTGACAGCCACCACCACCATAATCATGGCAACCACCAGCATCACCAGAAACATGCTGAAACGGTTCTGATGTCTTTTCCGATAGGCAACCTTGCGCCCTGTTCTCGCCATAGGCTCTCCTTTCCGAGTCTGTCTACTTCTTTAAGCTCATTTTAAACAGTTTCAGAAAATACGTCAACCTGTTTTTCACCCGTCTCCCGATTCGCCCGGTTATCTGTCTGAAGCTCCGCGCTGCAGTGTATGCCCCCTGTCCCGTCTTTTCACAGAGAACTCCGAGAGGCCTGAAAATAAAACGGAAAATTTTTCCAATAAGTACCATCATTCTGTTCAACAACAAGGAACAATATTTCACAAAGCAGGGACTAAATATCTTTTTGTACAGCATCATCCCCACGAGAGCTCCCAGTACCGCAAACCAGCGCAGCGTTCCATTGCTTTCATGATACATCAGCAAAAACACTTCCGCCCCGCAGTATATCCAAAATCCCAAATCCTCCAGGGATACAAAAAAAGAATTATGAGGGACAACCCTGCGGAAAATACGGAGGATATCATATACAAATGTAATAAAAATGCCCATTATCAGGGCATGTAAGAGGAACTCATTTTCGTTTGCCATAAGCCTAACGGAACAGCTTTGTCAAAAGGGATTCCCCTTTATGTCCGCTTCCTCCCGCATCGGAATAGGTTAAGCTGTCAATCCTGCCGTCCACATCCACCTCGCCCTTTTCCAGCGTCAGTCTGTTTACATGCAGGTCATCGCCTTTTATCATCAGCATACCCTGCTCCGTCTCCAGAAGGATTTCATGTATATCAAAGGAAAGTACATCACTGACACCGTTTATGGTGCAGCTTCGCCGGTTCGTCATTGTCACCTTATGCATACGTGTACTGCTGTTCAGTTCCTCCATAGGCTCCTCCCTGTCCGCAAAAACATGTATTACCGTTTTCCTCTATAAAAAACTATGCCGAAGCCCTTCGATTCATGACAGCTAAATATACCTGAACAGTTCCTTTGCCTCATCCTTTTTTACAGTTTCCTGTACATCAAGAACCTCCACCTTTACCTCCTTGTTGCCGAAGGAAATAGTAATGATATCCCCCTCCTTCACATTGGCAGATGCCTTGGCGGGTTTATCGTTAATCAGAACACGTCCGCTGTCACATGCCTCATTGGCAACCGTGCGGCGCTTAATCAGCCGCGATACCTTCAAATACTTGTCCAGTCTCATTTTTTCCTCCAAAAGAAAACGGAGAACCATTGAAGGTTCTCCGCAGTAATCAAAATAACTTAGTTCAGCATGTCCTTTAAAGCCTTACCAGCCTTAAACTTAGGTGCCTTGGAAGCCTTAATCTTCATAGCCTTACCGGTCTGAGGATTTCTGCCTTCTCTTGCTGCTCTCTCGGATACCTCAAAAGTACCGAAACCAACCAGCTGAACCTTTCCGCCCTTCTTAAGCTCATCAGCAACAACATCTGTGAAAGCCTTCAGTGCCTTCTCAGCGTCCTTCTTGGATACGCCGGCCTGCTCAGCCATAGCTGCAACTAACTCTGTCTTGTTCATATTGAACTCCTCCTGTAATGAGTTTTCTTTTTTGTATTTTCGTAGATGCTTCTAGTGAAACGTCTATAATATATATATCCGTTTTTCCGCAGTTTGTCAAGGTTTTTTCGGCAATATTGCCGATATTTACTATATTAATTTGAAGAACTGTTCCCTGACACGGAATTACTGCTATCCTTCACCAAATCTGCAAAGGAATATGACAGGTCTTTTTTCTCATCATCCAGCTGTACGGTATAGCTTCTGGTCTCATAGCCTGTCTTTCTCAGTGTGATGACATGGGCTCCCGCGGTCTTTTTAAAACTACAGGGCGAAATACCTACATAATTGCCATCCAAATATACTTCAGCCCCTTCCGGTGCATCCACATAAACTTTATAATAGTCCGTTGCCGTTGCCGCGGAAGATTCGGAAGCAGACGTGCTTTCCTCCTCTTCCTCCCCTGCATTTGCGTCCAGTACCACATTAATTCCCGCAGATTCCTGCGCTACCCGGATATACTGGGTAACAGACTGATACCCTTCAGCTCTGGCAATCATCTGATGTATTCCGTACAGCAGGCTGACGGGCTCCGATATATCCACCTTGGAACCGTCAATATAGATTTCCGCGGAAGAAGGGTCTGCGGAAAAGAGAACCATACCGTACTGTGGTTCCGGTATCTCCAGATCTCCGATATCCAGAGTAGTCTCCTCGTTCCGGTTAATCACCACACTCTTGGTTCCTCCGCCTCCCTTGTTGCTGATATTTACCTGATAGCTTCCTTCCGGCACAAGAAGCAACATATCCTCTGAAATTTTCCGAATCTGAGACTGACCGATTTCTATCCAACCGCCAATAAAATTTTCATCATTTGCCAGCCGCAGATAACCATGTCCCTTCTCCACCCGGACAGTCAGCACCTGATTGTCGATTCCCTGAAAGCCCAGCACATCCGACGGACTTAAGTCCATGCTGTCAATTTTTCTGTCCTCGGACAGATATTGAGTGTTAGAGGTGAGTTTATAAATCTCGGAACCGATGCTCACCTCATTTCGCACCATATTGAACTCATATTTCTCTACATTCGTAAAGCTCCAGGCAGAGGGTGAAAGCTGCAGCGTAGTCAAATGCTTCTTGGATTTTAAAAAGGTTACATCCACAATATCGCCTGTCTGCACCTGGTTGAGGGAGATACTGTCCCCGTACTTGTCATAAAATCTGGTTGTTCCGTCTACAGACAAGGTATATTGCTTCCCCAGATCCAGATTCAGAAAGGTAACGGTTCCCTCCTTCTCGTCCCGGTCCACCAGTATGGCGGTATCTGCCGAATCATAGCTGTAGGGTCCGGTCACCACAAAGCCTGTATCCCTGCTCTCCGTATCCGGCTCACCTGCTTCTCCGCTTTCCTTCCAGCCGAAAGGATTTTTGCAGGCCGTCAGCAAAACTGCCAGCAAAACTGTCAGAATCCCTGCTCTGAAACCATATTTCATTTTCTCATCTCTTTTGTCTGTCACTGTCTGCTCCTTATTTTCTCAAAGAACGTACTTCTCTGAATACTTCATTCAGAAACCGCTGTTTTTCCTTTTCCTGCGCTACCAGTTTATCCAGTTTTTCCTGATTCTTTCCGGGAATCCATGCTTTTCCCGAATTGAAATAAAAATTCGCTATCTTCCAAAACTTCTCGGGATATGCCAGACGATAATACAAATCAATTCTGCTGCGGGCGGAGATAGGACGCTCTGTTTCATATACATGCAGTAAATCCGAACCCATGGAAACCGACCAGTTCCCTTTCTCCAAAAGCTTCCGCAAAAGCAGATACAAATCCCGAATCGGGTCATCAGGCAAACATTTCTCAAAGTTGACCACAAACCATCCGTCGGTTCCCATCAGTATATTGTGATATTGATAATCGCCATGGCAAAATGCCACTGTTCCCCCACATACCGCTGCGTTCCCTTCGCTGCGGAAAATATCGCTGTAATGCACCCAATCCTCGGTAACCTCCAGCGCCTGCTCCAGAAAATAATCACAGGCACCCAAAAGGCTGATTTCAAATTGCTGCTTCTGCCCTTTCTGCTTCAGAAATTTCCGCACCTTACGTATCTCACGGTTATGCTTTTCATACTCCTTTTCGGGAGAAAACGGAATGGGAAGCCCCGGTATATCTGCGGGCAACTCCATGGCTTCATGAAGCCTCGCCAACAGCTTTACCGCCTGTACACACTCCCCTCTGTCATATATATTGCACTCTCTGCCGTCCCGCCAGGTCTTCAGAATATAGGCATTGCCTTCACTGTCTTTCACAAGAAGCTGTCCTTCACGGTTCGGAACAATGGACTCTGTCTGTACCATACCTGCTGCGGCAATTGTCTTAAGCAGTCTGTTCTGCAATTCTGCCCGCTCATCGTTCCCGGTATATTCCTTAAAAATCAGACATCCTTTCTCGGTGTCACATACAATGGCACCTCTTCCCTTCCTGGTCCGAAGCACCTCTATATCATACTGTTCCAGTAATTCCACTGCCCTGTCGTTCACCTGACCGCCCCTCCTGATAGTCCTCACATCATGCCCGACTGCTGCCTCTCTCAGGCTTTTTCAGTCAGGTCTAATCTATCATATGAGAAGGGGAATGAAAGTATGTTTAGCGGAAGTCTGTCATTTTCCTGACTTCTTCCAATAAACGCTCTTTCGTGTTGAAAGAGGGCTCCTCCAGAACCAGTTCCAGAAGCCTTTGCAGAGTAACTCCCAGTTCTTTTCCCGGCTTCATTCCGGCTGCAATCAAATCGGAGCCTGTAACCGCCAGAGTCTTCAGAGACACACACTGCCTCTTTTCCAGCACTTCCTCATACAGCTGTCTCCACTTTTCCAGCTGTTGTTCTTTTTCCTCCCTGCGATAATCACTCTGGGCACACATATCCGCATACCTTACACGAAAAAGTGCAGGGAAAGCATCTTCACCTATTTTGTTCATGGCACGGCGTACAATACGCATTGTGGGCTCCACACCGTTGCCGTAATCATGGTACAGCACCAGTCTGCTCACCATGGAAATTGTGTCATTGTCAAATTTCAGTCTCCGCAGAATTTTTTTTGCCATATCCGCACTGACTGCGGCATGACCGTGGAAATGGGTAATCCCTTCCTCATCTACGGTCAACGTGGCAGGCTTTCCGATATCATGAAGCAGCATGGTAAGGCGCAGAACCTTATCCGCTTCTACTGCCGACAGAGAATGCAAAATATGCTCACCCACACTGTATATGTGATGGGGATGTCTCTGCTCTGTCTCCATTGCCAAGTCAAACTCCGGAAAAAATACCTTTGTCACGCCGAGCCGATAAGCTTCTCTCAGGTAATCAGGATGGGGTGAAACCATCATTTTAACCAGCTCCGTTTGAATCCTCTCCGCACTGATGTTGCATAATGCAGGGGCGAACTCCCTGATTCCTTCCTCCGTAGCCTCTTCAATCCTATAACCCAATTGCGCGGAAAAACGGATTGCCCGCAGAATCCGCAGCGCATCCTCTCTAAACCGCTCCCGGGACTCTCCCACACAGCGGATAATGCCTGCCCGCATGTCCTCCATGCCGCCGAAAATGTCAATCAATCCCTTTTCATCGTTATAGGCCATGGCATTGATTGTAAAATCCCGACGCTTTAAGTCCTCCTCCAGATTGGGGGTAAAAACCACCTCTCTGGGATGACGGCTGTCCTCATACTCCCCGTCAATTCGATAAGTGGTTACCTCAAAGCCCTCCCTATCCTGCATCACCGTAACCGTTCCGTGCTGCAGACCCGTATCAATGGTGCGGGAAAAAAGCGCCTTTACCTGTTCCGGCCTGGCAGAGGTGGTGATATCCCAGTCCTGGGGAACTCTTCCCAAAAGGGAATCACGCACACAGCCTCCCACCACATAGGCTTCATACCCCGCAGCCTGAATGGTGTTTACAATATATCTCGCCTTATCCGGCACAATTATCCTTGTCCCGCTGTCCACGCGCTTCCCTCCCTTCTAGTTAAAAAATTTTTCGATTACCTGAACCAGTCCGTCCTCATCGTTTGTAGCAGTGATGTAGTCTGCAGATTCCTTTACAGCCTGCTGTGCATTTCCCATGGCTACACCGACACCTGCATATCGAATCATGGAAATGTCATTAAATCCGTCCCCGCAGCACACGGTATTCTCCCGCTTCACGCCGATTGCCGGAAGCATTTTGTCCAGAGACGACGCCTTGTCCACATCACTGGGCATAATCTCGATAAAGTAAGGTTCTGAGCGATAAATGCTTGCCATATTCCCATATTTTTCCTGAAGCTCCTTCTCCAGAAGCTCCGCCTTTT
This sequence comes from Acetatifactor sp., assembly GCA_016303085.1. Taxonomy (GTDB): domain Bacteria; phylum Bacillota; class Clostridia; order Lachnospirales; family Lachnospiraceae; genus Acetatifactor. The sequence continues at coordinate 7,008 of JAEDMI010000022.1, read as the reverse complement.
CCGGGTCTGCCGTCATCAGGCATTTATTGATATCAAAGTCCACAAATTCCGTGAAATTCGGTACTTTCCTCACGGGCAGCCCGTTGATACGCGCCTCGATTTCCACGTATTTATCAATCGGAAATGCAGAAATTACTTCATTCCCCAAATAGGTAATCAGCCCGCAGCCGTTCTTTTTTGCAAAATGAAAAAGACCCGGAAGAAGCGTCAGCGGCAGAACCCTCTGATATACAATCTCCCCCGTACGACAATCCACTATTCTGGCACCGTTGAAGGAGAGCAGATATCCGCCATATCTGTCCAGTTCCAGTTCTTCCTCATATCTGCGCATCCCGGGTGTGGGCCTGCCGGATGCCAGAATCACCTTCTGTCCCCTTTTCATTAAATTCTGAATGGCACACTTTGTGGCAGGCGTAATTTCTTTTGCGGAATTGGTCAGTGTTCCGTCTATATCCAATACCAATGCTTTTTCTGTCATGCTTCCTCTCTCTCAAAAAGGCGGTGAGAAAATCCCACCGCCGTCCTGTCATACAATATACTCTTTTATCTGTTACTCTGCGGCACTCCAGGATGATTCTTCGCTGCTTTCGGCTGCATCGGTATCTTCCTCACCGCTTTCCGCAGCAGCGCTTTCAGCCGCCTCCAGCGCAGCCTGTATCTTCAGGTAATTCAGGTTGCCCTTCGCATCCTCAACCTCGTATCCTTCCGTAATGACATCCATGTATGCGTTCATGGTCTTCTGTAACAAAATACTCTCAATGTTCAGGCTCCAACGGGGATCGCCCGCTCCTAAATAGTATACCACATAAGAGGCTTCTCCATCCGCACCGGAAATGGCAGCAGTATCACCGGTTTTTCTCGCACTGTCATACAGCCAGTCAGCCAGCGCCTCGGGCAGCCCGTCGTTTATCAATCCCTCGTACAAACCGCCTTCCGGACTGATATCGGAATTATTATACTTGTCCGCTGTCTCGGCAAAACTTTCTTCCGTTGCGGCACCTGTCTTCCACTCATCCAGAATTGCATCTGCTCCCACAGCGGCATCAGCGTCCACAATCACGATTCTTGCGTCAGCAGAGGGCGTCTCATCGCGATAGCGATTTACAAACTCAACCACATAATACAGATTCGAGGTTGTATTCTCCACAATTGTGGTATCTCCGGCCTTTCTCTCCGCAGAAAACAGCCAACTCTGAAGCTGGCTTGCAACACCGGTCTTCAGCGCATTCTCTCTCAGTTCTCCTTCGGTGGAAATGCTCTTCAGAGCTTCCTCAGCCTCTGCGTAAGCCAGCTCCATAGCATGGGCAATCTCCGCTTCGGAGGGCTGGTAAGCCTCCTCTGTATCTGTGGTTTCACCTTCTGTGCCCTCGGTGCTGTCACTCTCCTCTACGGGGTCTGCCAACTCCGTAGGCTCGGTGGGCAATTCAGCGTTGACAATGGTAAGACGATAGTCAACGGAATCGTAGCTGTCCGCATTTTCCTCGTAATACGCCTGAATCTCTTCCGCAGAAGGAGCCTTCTCCTCGGAAATCTTTTCAGAAAAGGCGTTGATTTCCATTCCCTGAATAATATATTCCTTAATACGGGATGCAGTCGCATAGGTTCCGTAGGACTGCCGGATATACTCTTTTTCCGTCACACCGGCTGCCTCTGCCTCTTCCTTAAGTTTTTCCCGGTACTCGGCATAATCTTCGGAGGCGTCATAGGTAAAGCCCGCTGCCTCTGCCTGGTCTCTCAGAGCCTTGTTGTTAACAATATTCTGAATTGTCATCTGCTCGAAGAAATCCTTCCAACTCATGGTATCGGAGTACATCTGCGTAGACAAATCCCCGTTCAGATCAATTCCGAACATACTCAGATAATATCCGTTCTGTGCATAATAATCGTTCTTTACCAGATTATAATTGTAGTCAAATTCTACTCTTGATACCTTTTCCCCCGCTACCTTTACATAAGTGCCGTTCACGGTGAGATAAGTGCGGATGGGGAAGGATGCAACGAGACAAATCAGAGCAACAACAATGACGATACCCGTAATCATACTGATACGCTCTTCTCTCTCAGCCTTTTTCTTCTCCTCAGCCCTTTTCTGCATTTTCAGGTCATATTTGGTCAAACCCTTTTCCTGCTTTTCTTCTTTGTTCTCTGTAACCTTTTTAGACATTTCAAATTCCTTCCTTGCCGTGCGCATCTGCACGTGCTCTCCGCCGTGCGCATTCATAAAATGCCGGCTGCGCCGTCATTTTATTTCATGGCGGGCTTTCGCCCTATGGCATAATCTGTAATCTACGTGTGCCGTGAGCAAGCTCCCGCACACATATCTTACAGATTATACCGCACGGCTCAATGCTAATGCAACCTATTTCACATATTTTTCAAGTTTTTCCACGATATTTTTCATGCAGCCGGGCTCAAAAGGACTGTCCAAACCCACTTCTTTTATCATGTTGGTAAAGAAATCACTTGCGGAAAGCTTGCAGAGCTTCAGATAGCTCTCCCATGCTGCCCGGTAATTTTCATCCATCTTTACCTTATACTGCAGTGCACAGGTCTGTGCCAGACAGTAGTCAATGTAATAGAGAGGAGAATCATAAATATGAGCCTGTCTCTGCCAGTAGCCGCCTTTTCCGAAAAACTTGTCATCGCCGTAATCCATGTGAGGTCTGTACTCATGCTCCAGCTTCAGCCATGCAGCATGTCTTTCCGCAGGAGTCATATCGGGATTCTCATACACAATATGCTGGAATTCATCAACCATACAACCGTAAGGAATAAAGGCTGCAGCATCCTCCAGATGCATCTCAATATAATCGTCAGCCCTGTCGCCGAAGAACAGGTTCATCCAGTCCTGGGTAAAGAACTCCATGGACATGGAGTGAATTTCCGCAGTCTCCATACCAATGTCGGAATGTTCTCTGATAGGGTCTTTGCCGGACAGATAACCCTGGAATGCGTGTCCGCACTCATGGGTAATCACATCCACATCCGCACTGGTGCCGTTAAAATTTGCAAATACAAAAGGTGCGTTGTAAACAGGCATATAGGTCATGTAGCCGCCGGCTCTCTTGGTCTTACGGCCAAGTACATCAAACAGCTCATTTTCCATCATGAAGTCCATAAACTCCCCTGTCTCCGGAGAGAGTTCTTTGTACATCTTCTGTCCGGCTGCCAGAATCTCTTCGGGCGTTCCGAAGGGCGCCGGATTTCCTTCCTTAAAATATACGGAATTATCGATAAATCTCAGCTTGTCCAGTCCCAGCCTCTTTCTCCGGCGCTCGTGAAGCTCCTCGGCAAAGGGTACAAAATCCTTCTTCACCTGATTGCGGTATGCCTCAACCTCCTTCTGTCCGTAGCAATTGCGGCCCATGCGATAGTAACCCAGCTCCAGATAATTTTTATAGCCCATTTCTTTCGCCTGAGCAGTGCGGTTCTTTACCAGCTTGTCATAAATTTCATCCAGCTTATCTGCATTCGCCTCAAAGAAAGCACTAAACTCCTTATATGCCGCTTCTCTCACGCTTCTGTCCTGATGTACCATGTAGGGGCGCAACAGGGACAGATTCAGCTCTTTGCCGTCAAAATGAATCTTTGCTCCGGCAATCAGCTTGTCATACTCCATGGTCAGCGCATTTTCCTCCTGCATCAGGGGAATCAGCTTTTCATCCATTGCCTTCTGTGCAATCTCCATATTCTTGAAAGCAACAGGCCCGATTTTGCTCTCCAAATATTCTCTGTAGGGAGAATCATACAACTTTTTCTCATATGCAAGAACCATGTTGCTGTACATAGGAAGCTTTTCGTCGTAATACTCTTTCTCCTTTTCATAGAAAGAATCCTTGGTGTCAATATCAAAGCGGATATGTGCAATTGTGTACAAAGTGAGCACTTTATCGTTCAGTTCATAAAATTTCTGATGAACCGCAAACTGCTCCTCGCCGCTCTTTGCCGCATCAAACTCCTCCATGAGACTTTTTAAGCCTTTTTCTACCTCATCGAAATTCACTCTCTCATAAGGCATATCCTTAAACTTCATACTCTTGTCCTCTTTTCCGCGCATACAGCGCTATTCTGTTCTATATTTTACATGATTCCGGCCCAACTGTAAATATTTGCCCGTTCCGGCAATTCTTAATTTATTGATATTCTTTCCCATTTTAGCAGTTTTGTCGGGAAAATTTCTTTATTCATAGGAAATCTGTACTAAATTAATCTTGCATATCAATCTTTACTATGCTAAAGTTTTATAGAAATTCATTATTTTCTTATGATTAGGAGGAAAGACATGCTTGAGACACTGAAGAAAAAGAGCTTTAAAACTTCTCTGATTTTGTCTGTGATATTGATTATAGCAGGTATATTTGTCATAGCGATTTCTTTCCCCGATACTCTTGCCGCAGTCAGCGGTTATGAAACTTTTGAGGATTTGGAGCCCGATGAAATCAGAAACCAGCTGGTGGAAATAGACGTAAATGCCAACTTTGGCTGTTACATGGAAGAGTACAGCGAAAATACTTCTACCCATCGCCGCACCACCACCAATCTTTATTATATCATCTGGACAGGCGACGACTACGCCACCGACTTCCGTTATATGAGTATCAAGGTTCCTGCCCGGTATGAAGACGAAATGGAAGAAATTGCCGAGAACACCTACAATGAGATGCGCTCCGCTCCCCTCCACCTTGTGGGAAAGATTCGTAAGCTGAGCAGTGAAGAATACGAATATTTTGAAGAATACTTCTCGGAGGCAGGTTGGTCTGCCGCTGAAATTGAGGACGCAACTCTTCCTTATTATATCGATGTAACCGGCTCGTCTGTAGCTAACAGTAACACCGGTGTTTATATCTTACTGTGTCTTCTCGGTGTATTTTTCATCGCATTTGGTATTTTCCGTATTGTGAAGGCTTCCAGGGGCGGTTATCTGAAAAAATTCCGCAAGGCTTATGAGGATGCGGGCTACAGCGAATCCTCCATCGAGTCCGACCTCGCATCCGCAACCTCTTATAACAAAAAGGGAACCATCAAAATCGGTCGTCTGTGTACATACTACGATTTAAGCAGTACCGTTCCCAAAGCCATTGCCAACAGCAAGATTCTCTGGGCTTACCAGAATACCACCACGCACCGCACCAACGGAATCAAGACCGGTGTCACCTACAGCGTGGTAATCTTCACCGACGGAGAAAAGACAGGCTACACCATCGGGGTTCCCAATGAGGCTACCGCACAGGAGATGCTGAAAAAGATGAATGCGATGCTTCCCTGGATTGTGGTAGGTTACTCCGAAGACCTGAGAAAGCTCTTCAACAAGGATCGCGCACATTTCCTGGAGCTGCGCTACAATAAGGTGGCACATGTCGCTGTAGAGCCCGGGTTTGAAGACATTAACGATTCTTACAATACCGGTTCGGAGCAGTAATACTTATCATGTCTGTTACCACAAAACAATCCTTTTATCAACATGTCATAAAAAAGTTCAGGTGAACAAAATCACCTGAACTTTTATTTATCCCTTAAATCTCTGTAAAAACGGTGTCATAGGGCGCTATGGTCACAGTCCTGTCTCCCTTTTCCGTAGGGATGGTTGTGGTCTGTTCCCTGTCACTGTTGTTGATAACCACAAGCTTTCCGCTTTCCGGATAATATGCACACTCCGTGTAGAAATTGTCCGGCATATACATTCCGCTGATACCTTCTCCTCCGGCGTAGCGTATCAGCTGATATAACATACGTGTATTCTCCTGGTCCACCCGGAAGGATGCAAGATATATACCTTTTCCTTTACCGAAATCATTTATGGTAACAAGAGGCCTGTCATCATCCGCCAACAACACTCTTGCCCTGCCGTCTGTCAGGTACAGATGCTCTTTGGGTTCCACAGTCGCCCCTGCCGGCAGAAGCTCCTCCGTATCATCCGCTTCAAAACTCCATTTCCCATGGCATACTCTTGCCCCTGTGTCCTCGTCAATACCCAGTACATGCGCCATACGGAAGTATCTGTCATATCCTTCCACCGCAGAAGGCTCATTGACGCCGATAAAGCTTCCTCCTTCATACACCCATTTGGTGAGAATTGTCACCAGCTCATCATCCCTCCAGCTGCCTCCGCCACTCCATGCACTTCCGGCATAACCTGCATTGATGACAACATCTATATCCTTTAGGACGCCCTTCTTTACATCCTCAAAAGAAATAAAGCTAACGTCCACCGGCAGACCGGACAAGGCTTCGTTGATATGAATCAAATCGTGCATATCCGTCTCATGGAAATGTCCCGACAGACTCCAGGAACGAAGTGCTCCCCAATCATGAAGAATTGCCACTTTTGTCCTGATAGTATAGGGTTTTCCCGCATCATGAAAAGAGCGAATCAGCCTGAACTCATCGGAAACCTTTTCTATATAATCACAAAAATCCGGGAAATCCTGCACCAGATGCAGATAACCGCCAAGACCGATTCTGTCAATCTTTACACGCAACAATGCGCGTCTCACACTGTTCCAATATTTTTTTGCATCCAGCGTGGGATTGCCCCCCTCCGTAAAGGTAGGTGCTCCGCCAAGCCCCACAGGGAACAGATAGGGGTGCAGACGAAGCTCATGGACGGGAACATCCACACCGCCGCAGAGTCTTACCTCATAACCGGAAAATACACATTTGATAAGACCGTCAAAGCCAAACTCCTGAAATCTTCCGTTGTAAGGCTCCACACCAACCCAGCTGTCATCATAAAAGACATAAGCCTTTTTTCCATAGCTGTGAACAAGAGCAATCAGCTGTCTGCCGAAAGAAATAACAAAATCATTGATAAATGCCATCCAGTCAGCCTTCCGCTGATTGCCGGGCATATGGGTAACATGAAGCTGACCCTTGTTGATAAAATCCTCCGCAGTCATACGGTAACCGTATTTCAGCTCAAATTCTTCCAGCGCAATATCACTGACGGTATAGTCATAGGAAGCCCAGTCGGAAAAGAGATTTCTGTTTCTTTCGCTGCTCCCCCATATC
>JAEDMI010000274.1 GCA_016303085.1 Acetatifactor sp. | reverse complement strand
CTTGCCCGGAGAAGCGGTCATTCAAACCTATCAGCCGGAGCATTATGCGGTCTGTTACGCGGCGCAACAAAATTATGAAGGCTTTTATACCGAGGAAATTCTATATCGGGAGCTGGGGGGGTATCCTCCGGCAGCCCATATGCTGGCGGTACAGATATTTGCGGGCGAAGAGAATCGGGGAAAAAGATTGGCGGAGCAACTGGCGGAGGAGGTAAGAAGCGCAGAAGATGCAGATGCTTCGAAGCCCGGCCGGCAGCCGGATGCGCCCGGGGAACGGTCCGGCATTCGCATCATCGGTCCCGCTCCCGCCACCATCGGAAGAATTAATGATATTTTTAGATTTGTTTTCTATGTGAAAAGTGCAAAGTATGATAGACTGGTAGAAGTGAAGGATTTGCTGGAGCAAAAGATACAGGGGCTACAGCTGAAAACGGAGACGGTACAGTTTGACTTTGACCCCATGAATACCATGTAGCGAAACGGTAAAAGGAAGGAGAGCGCCGCGAAAGCGACGGAGTGTGAAAATGGCAATCAGAAACATACGTGAAATCGGGGATGAGGTACTTACAAAAAGATGTAAAGAAGTGACTGAAATGACTCCAAGAGTCAAGGAGCTGATTGAGGATATGCTGGAGACTATGTATGAGGCCAACGGCGTAGGACTGGCAGCGCCTCAGGTGGGAGTGCTGAAAAGAATTGTGGTCATCGACACGACAGGGGAAGACCCGCATATTTTGATTAACCCCAGAATTGTGGAGTCCAGCGGTGAGCAGACCGGACAGGAGGGATGCTTGAGCGTGCCGGGAAAATCGGGACAGGTTACCCGGCCAAACTATGTCAAAGCTGTTGCTCTGGATGTGAATATGAAGGAGTTTGAACTGGAGGGCACAGAGCTTTTGGCAAGAGCAATCTGCCACGAGCTTGATCACCTGGACGGACATCTTTACGTGGAGAAAGCGGAGGGACCGTTGCAGGATGTGAGATATGACGAGGACGACTCGGAATAAAGCCTCTTGCCCGGACAGCAAAGTTTGCAACCTGAGGGGCCTGATAGAAAGCCATGGAGGACAGTAATTGATGAAAATTGTATTTATGGGGACTCCCGATTTTGCGGCGGGAGCGTTGGAGGCATTGATAAAGGCAGGACATGAGATAACGGCAGTGGTGACGCAGCCGGACAGAGCCAAAGGAAGGAGCAAGGAGCTTCTTCCGTCCCCCGTGAAGGTCTGTGCATTGGAGCACGGTATTCCGGTGATGCAACCCAGAAAAATTAAGACACCGGAGGGGGTGGAGGAACTGAAGCGGTATCCGGCGGATATCTATATCGTGGCAGCCTTCGGCCAGATTCTCTCCCGGGAAATCCTGGATATCCCCAGGTTTGGCTGCCTGAACATCCATGCTTCCCTGCTGCCTAGGTACAGAGGTGCATCTCCCATTCAGCATGTGATTATCGACGGTGAAAAGAAGACAGGAATTACCATTATGCAGATGGACACGGGAATTGACACCGGAGATATGCTCTACAAGAAAGAAATAGAGATTGCGCCGGATGACAATTATGAGACCCTGCATGACAAGCTGATGTTGCTGGGTGGAGAAGCAATTGTGGAGGCATTGGCTCTGCTGGAGGCAGGGAAACTGACCCCGGAAAAACAGGATGACAGCGCAAGCTGTTACGCATCTCTCATTGAAAAGAACATGGGTGAGATCGATTTCTCAAAATCCGCCGTTGCCATTGACAGGCTGATTCGGGGAATGACGCCATGGCCCAGCGCTTATACCTTCTATCAGGGAAAACAGCTGAAAATATGGAAAGCACTTCCTGCTGTGACGGAGAAAGCCTTGGGACGGATGCCCGGTGAAATTTTGAAGGTGGATAAGGAATCCGTGACAGTTTCCACGGGGGAAGGCTCACTGAAAATTCTGGAGCTTCAGCTGGAGGGAAAAAAGAGAATGAGCGCTCATGATTTTCTGCTGGGAATCAGGATGACACCCGGTGATATGTTGGGAAGCGTTTCCGAGACACAGTAGGACACCGATTTCAAAATGTGAAATTGTGTAAAATAGAACGGAGGAATATACATGCCATATTACTATTACGATTTTACCTATATATTAGTTGTTGTGGGAATGCTGCTCTGTCTGGGGGCAAGCGCACATGTGAACAGTGTGATGAAGAAATACGGTAAGGTGGGAAACTCCACGGGGATGACCGGAGCAGAGGCGGCGAGACGCATTCTGAACAACGAAGGTCTGTACAATGTGCAGATTGAGTGTCTGCAGTCGGACTCCGGAGACCATTACGACCCGAGAACCAACACGGTGCGGCTGTCCTACGAAAATTACAACCGGGCTTCCGTTACCGCAGTGGGCGTGGCAGCCCACGAGTGCGGCCATGCCATTCAGCACGCCAAAGGCTACGCACCCCTGACTTTCAGAACCGCGTTGGTACCTGTAGTTAATATCGGAAGCAAATTGGGAATTCCCCTAATTATTCTCGGTATTATTTTGAGCTATAACAATATACTGATTCAAATCGGTATCTGGGCCTTTTCCCTGTCCGTACTGTTCCAGCTGGTGACCCTGCCCGTGGAGTTCAACGCCTCTGCGAGAGCAATTGCCAAGATTGACCAATACGGTCTGATGAGTACGGAGGAGAACAACGGCTGTAAAAAGGTGTTGAGTGCGGCGGCTATGACCTATGTGGCTGCGGCAGCTTCTTCCATTTTACAGCTGTTACGTCTGATTTTGCTGTTCGGCAACCGCAGAAGGAGAGATTAGACGGCAGTGGAGAATATAAGAGAAATTGTATTGGACACCCTGCTTGCCTTGGAGCGGGAAGAACAGTATTCTAATCAACTGTTGAAAGCGGTGCTCGACAAATATGATTATCTGGAGCTCAGAGATAAATCCTTTATCAAGCGGGTGACGGAGGGAACCGTGGAACGTCAGCCGGAGTTGGATTATTATCTGAATCACTACTCCTCGGTTCCGGTGAAAAAGATGAAACCACTTATCAGGTGTCTGCTTCGCATGAGTGTCTATCAGCTGCTCTACATGGATACGGTTCCCGACAGCGCAGTGTGCAACGAGGCATGCAAGCTGGCTGTTAAGCGGAAATTCGGCAATCTGAGAGGGTTTGTCAACGGGGTGTTAAGAAATGTTTCAAGGAATAAAGATAATCTGCCCCTGCCGGACGAGAGGACGGAGCCCGGGGCAAGACTCTCCGTGGAATACTCTATGCCTGAGTGGCTGGTGGAGCGGTGGTTGGATGAATATGGAAGGGAAATTACGGTAACACTTCTGAAAGGGCTTTTAGAGATACAT
>JAEDMI010000273.1 GCA_016303085.1 Acetatifactor sp. | reverse complement strand
AATGCACCAACCTTTGGGTGGTGTATAATTGCGCCCTATCCGAGTTCTGGGATAGGGCGCATTATCCCAGATATTCAATTATCCGAGGAAATTCTTAAGTATTGCTGATATTAAAGGCTTTCAAAGAAATATCCTCGGATAATGTAATGGCTATTTCAGGAAGTCCGGCAACTGTTTTTTCTTGTGATTAGCAGGGGGTTCCTTTTGATGTGAAAACCATTTCTCGTTCCAATCCCGGATATGCCTGTTCACGGTACCCTGGGAAAGCTCTGCGTACCGTTCCGTCGTAGAAATCGAGGAATGTCCGAGAAAGTTTTTGATTGCCATGATCGGGACTCCGGCTTCTAACATATGTGTAGCGGTTGTATGCCTCATGGTATGCGGAGTATAGCGCTTTTCAAGAAACATCTTCGGATGCTCCGTCTTGGCAAGGGCAACATATTTTTTATAAATTTCCTCAATGCAGGAGATGGTCATCTGCGGATGTGTCTGGCTGGAAAATATATAGGCATCTAACTGTCCGGCTCTGCCTGTTTCTTCCAGATACCGTTTCAGGAGGATTCCGCTGGGTTTGGCGATCACAATCCGGCGGGTCTTGTTCCCTTTTCCTGTGATCGTCAGCTTGTACAGGTTTTTCTCAACAAGGAAATCCCTGACTTTGAGGTCACAGATTTCCTGTGCCCTGGCTCCACTTGCATACATCAGGTTCAAAAGAACCTGGTCACGGAAGCCCAGGCGTTTTTCAGGGTCAGGAAGCCGGAGCAGGACTGACACTTCATCAAGTGAAAAGGTAATCCTTGGCTGGATGGATGCCTTTTTTACAGGGACCCTCCTTACAGCATTCGCAAACACAGTCGCCGCTTCAAAATTTCTGTTCTGTGCATAAGCAGCAAAGGATGTGAGCGCCGAAAGCCGGAGGTTCCTTGTGGATACCGAGCAGCCCCGTTCTGCTTCGATCCATTTCAGGAAACTGTCGATTGTTTCAAAATCGAGATCCTGAAACACGATTTCTCCGGCATCTTTCTTTTTCACTTGATAAACATACTGGAACAGAAGCCGAAAAGAATGCTTATACGATCTGACGGTGTTAGGGGAAAGACCTGATGAGAGTGGCATATATTCCGTAAAAAACTGTTCCAGCAGAAGCATGAAGTCGGGAAGTTTATTTTTCCTCATCGCCCACCTCCATGAATACGCTGGCGGCATAATCTTCAAACAATTCCGTGTATTCGGGGAACATATCGCTGCTGAATTTCAGGTACTTCTCAGTCTCATCCATGTCATGGTGTCCAAGATAAACGGACAGGAACGGTACAGAATCATTTACCGGACGTCCTTTTTTCTCTGCCTGTGCAAAAGAATGGATGGCAAAGTAATGGCGGAAACAATGAAGACATTGACCTCTGGAATGAGCCTTTCCAGGTACATAAAGGTTGGTTTCCTGTAACAGCTTCCTGAACCGTAATCCAAAAGTTCCTTTCGTGGCAGCCGCCCCTTTTTTCCTGACCGATGGAAACAGGTGGCTTTCAGGTTCTGTTTTGATTGCCATCGCAATGCAGTACTTTTCCAGCATCCCGGTTAATGTTACGTCCATCGGGACGATACGCTGTTTGTTATTCTTGGCATGGCGGATCAGGATGGTTCCGCGGGAAAAGTTTATATCTTTCACCTTGGCAGCAAGCGGTTCCCCCAACCGGAACCCGCAGCCCAGGAGCATCCGCAGCAGCATACAGAACTCCATGTCCATCTGTCGCGTTTGCGGGTCTGTGTGCCTGCCGACCCAGCTATCGGCACTGGCTAGAAGCATTTGTATTTCCTCATCCGAAAAAATGTATGGGACATAGCTGTCTGATGTTTTAGGGCAGTCAGGCATAAAAACACTGTAGCCTTCATACTGGAGATACCTTAAAAATTTCCGGAGATAGCTCACCTTGTCGCTGACTGTTTTAGGTGCGTTAGTCTGGAGAAGTCCGCCAATCCAACGATTGACTGTCTTTTCTGAGATTCCGCCGGCATTTTCTTCTGCCAGCAGTGAGTCAAACGAAAGCAGGATTCTGCGTGTATTCTGTAAAGTACCATCACTGATTGTGCCCTGGCTGATTGCAAGGTATTCCGTCAGCTCGTTTTTGAAAACGCTTTTAAATTCATTCATGACAAAGACCACCTCCCTTCCAGAAAACCGGCAAATGTACCTGTTGCTTCCGGGACAGGGAGTGCGTAGCCCCGAAGCTGCTCAATGTCCAGACTGGCATAAGAACGGATGGCATTTTGGTCTGTATGACCAAGAGTTTTTCTTACAGCTTCATAAGGGATGTTGTCATTGACCATGGAACTTGCAAGGGATGCCCGGAAGGCATGTGCTCCCTGCTTGCGTCCATCCGGATCGATTCCTGCTGTCTCAATGGCAGCCCTTACAATCTTAGTGATTGCCTGCACAGAGATATGGTTGTAAGGCGGAATAATTCGGAGAAACACAAATGGGCTTTCATTGTCGGCACGCTCTTCCTGTAAATATCTCTCCAAAGCAGTTTTTACATCGGGAACCATGGGAAGTTCAATGGTCACGCCGGTTTTATGCTGGGTAAGCAGGATCAGACACCTGTCAAAATCCAGCTCTTTGAACGTCATGGATGAAATATCCCCGCTTCTGATTCCAAGCCGTGTCGCAAGGAGTAGGGCCGCATAATCACGTTTTCCGTGTGGGGAAGTCTGGTCTATGCTGCTTTCGATTTTTAGAATTTCATCTGTTGTGTATACAGAAGGGTATGGCTGCGGCCTTTTAAAAAGAGGGACAATACCACTGTAATCCCTGTCTGTATGACCAGACTGATAAGCATACCGGAGAAATGTCCGGATGTGAGAAAGATACCACTTGCTGCTGACTGATAAGCATACGGTTCCTATATTTTGGGAATTCATTTCCTGCGGTTTCACACAGCCGGTTCTGGTTAGGGCGGATAGAAAGTAATGTCCAATCTTATCGTGAAGATGAATTGTACTTTCCTGTAGCCCTTTACGTCGTCCCTCTTCAAGATATTCCGACAAAAAAACATCCATCTCGGGATTTAGTTCCTGATACCTGCATGATGTAATATCGTTTTCGTTTGTCTGTTGACACATGGTTAAAACCTCCTGTTTTTTTAGTGACTTTAACTGTACCATACATGAAAAACGTTATCCGAGATTTTCTGCTAAAAATCCAGAATACAAAACGACTTTTGAAGTTTATCTCGGATAATTGAATATCTGGGATAATGCGCCCTATCCGAGTTCTGGGATAGGGCGCACTTACTCACCACCCGATAACATCGGGCGGTGGTATCCCCTTCGGGGC
>JAEDMI010000272.1 GCA_016303085.1 Acetatifactor sp. | reverse complement strand
CCGTGTGAAAAGTTCGGGAACCCAATCTCCTTCTGGTTACATGTGGCACTTAATTCCGTATTTGACAGACAGGGATACGGGTCGTTTCTTGTAACGCGAAGAATGGTGAAACGTCTTCGTGAGGAAAAGCCTGATATCATTCATTTGCACAATCTTCACGGATACTATTTAAATCTGCCTGTTTTATTCCGTTATCTGAAGGAAGAATTCAAGGGAGAAATTTACTGGACCTTTCATGACTGCTGGCCGTTTACAGGTCATTGCGCGTATTTTACCATGGCAGGCTGTGATAAATGGAAGACGGTATGCGGAGAGTGTCCCTGCAGGAAGAGATATCCGGTGAGCCTTTTGTCTGATGCCAGCACAAAGAACTTCTGGGACAAGCAAAAGCTGTTTACCGGCTTAGAGAATCTTACGATATTGACACCGTCTGTCTGGATGGAAAAACAGATTAAAGAGTCTTTTTTGAAAGATTATCCTGTCAGGGTAATTCCCAACGGAATTGATTTGAAGCGCTTTTCTTATCAGCCGGATGACTCCGTTTATGAAAAATACGGAATTCCGGAGAATAAGCACCTGCTTCTGGGAGTTGCGGACGTGTGGGATACAAGAAAAGGTCTTGACGATTTCCTGACACTGGCAAAGACGCTTCCTGAAGAATACAGGATTGTACTTGTAGGGCTTTCCGGAGTACAGATGAAAGGGCTGCCATCTAACATCATCGGAATCAAAAGAACAGAAAATCAGGATGAACTAGTTAAGCTGTACTCTGCTGCGGATCTATTTGTGAATCCGTCATTGGAGGAATCCTTTTCTATGGTTACGGTGGAAGCGCTTGCATGCGGAACACCGGTGATTGCACTGAACACCAGTGCAGTTAAAGAGCTTGTCAGGGAAGAAAACGGAATTGTATTAAGCAACCATGAAACAGAGGATTATCTTGCAGCAATAAGGGAAGTGAAGAATCTAAGGCTTACGCGGCAGCAGGTGGCGGATACGGCACTGCCCTATGAGAAGAACCGGGTTCTGAAACAAATTGTTGCACTCTATAAGGAAAAAGCATGAAAGAAACGATTTATGTCATTCTGGTAAACTATAACGGAAAAGCCTACAATCAAAAATGCCTGGAATCCATACTTGGAAGCCGGGTGGAAGAAGAACTTCATGTGATCATTGTGGATAATGCTTCCACAGACGGTTCTGTGGAGGAACTGCGGGAGCAGTGGAGCGGGAGAGCGGAAGTACAGATCCTTGCACTTGATGATAACTATGGATTTGCCGGAGGAAACAATGAAGGGATAAAGCTGGCTCTTACGCAGGGGGCAGAATATATTTTGCTCCTTAACAATGATACCGAGATAAAAGCAGATGCCATTGAGAGGATGATTGAGCTTCAAAAAAGTAAAGGGAGCATTGTGGTTCCTAAAATACTGTATGCTGATCAGCCTGACACAATCTGGTGCGCCGGGGGAGAGCTTTCACGCTTCATTAGGAAATCCTCACATACCGGGATGGATTGCCGGGATCGGGGGCAGTTTGATGATAACAGGCGCTGTACGTTTGCTAACGGCTGCTGTATGCTTCTTGGCCGGGAGCTGATTCAGAAGTTGGGACTTATGGATGAGAGCTTCTTTCTGTATTATGAGGACAATGAGTATAGTATGCGTGCCGGGCAGGAAAATGTGCCCATATGGTATTGCGGTGATGCCGTGGTATATCATAAGGTGAATGGAGCAACGAAGGGTAATGAAAGGCCGGATAATGCATACTATATCACCAGAAACTGGCTGATCTGCAATCGGCGGTACCTGAAAAAGAAGTTGCTTCTGTTTTATGTTTATTTCTTTTTTAACCGGCTTGCCTGGGCAGTTATCTGGAGCGCGCAGGGAAAGTGGGGTATGGTAAAAGCGATGTGGAAAGGAATCAAGGATTTCCGTGCAGGAAAGGCGGGGAAGAAAAATGACTAAGCTTCTTTATATTTCCTATTTTGCACCCTATGACACAGTAGATCATGCCGGAGGTAAGGTGCATAATTTCTATATCAAAAAAATGCAGAAGCAGAAAGACTATGATGTCACCCTTTTGACGATGTGCTATCAGAGAGAGGTGGCAAAGCTTGACCTTGACCGGTACGGCATAAGGCACAGGCTCGTGATTCTGGACCGCACGAAGGCCCAGAGCCTGGTACGTAAGCTGGTCAGCGGCTTCTCCTATTATAATCCATGGGATTCCTACAGCGGAATCCTTTTAAATTATGAGCGCTACCGGCTTAAAAAGATGATCCGGGAGTATGCAAGGGAAAACAAGAAGCCGGATCTAATCATTCTGCAGTGGACGCAGATTGTACTTCTGATGCCTTTCATTCGGAGATTCTATCCTGACACGCCGATCGTGGCTATTGAAGAGGATGTTTTATTCTTAAATTTTTATAGGAAAATCGGACTTGCCAAATCCCGGTTATCCAAAAGAATTGCCGGTTATCAGTACCGGAACATGAAGAAAAAGGAGCTTGCCGCGCTTAAGAAGGCGCAGCTTGTCGTAACGAATAATCCTAAGGATGGCAGACTTCTTGAGGAGAATCAGATAGAAAAAGAGAAGCTGTTTGTTTCCTCCGTGTATTTTGAGGACTATGACAGGGTGAGCAGAAGCTGCAAATGGAAGGATATTCTCTTTTATGGTGCCATGTACAGAGAAGAAAATCATATGAGCGCCATGTGGTTTATCGAAAAGGTTTTGCCCTTGCTGCCTGAGGGATACCGGTTTGTGATTGCAGGCGCCCGCCCCTTAAAGGAGCTTCTGGAGCAGCAGAATGAGCGGGTCAGGGTTCTTGGTTTCGTGGAGGATATCGCCCCCTACTTTTCGGAGTGCATCTGCCTTGCGGCACCACTTCTTCTTGGAGCGGGAATCAAGGTGAAAATATTGGAAGCAATGTCGGCAGGCGTTCCGGTACTTACCAATGAAATAGGAATTGAGGGAATCGGGGCAGAACCGGGCAAGGAATATCTGCATTGCGTGACGGAGAAAGAGTATGCAGATGCCATTCAGGGTCTCCTTGCAAACCGGGAACAGGCAGAGGAAATCGGACAGGCAGGACGGGACTATGTGACAAAGAACTTTGACCTTAATAAGAAGTATCAGGAGCTTCTTGAACGGATGGAGAAGCTATAAAACATTTATTATTTGTAAAAATTGTGTTACTATAGGATAGCGAGAGGACAGTATGGCGAAAATTGGCTTTATCATCAGTTCATTGTTTGCTTGCGGAGGGGAGGAAAGAGTTGTTTCCCTCATGGCAAATGAGCTGTCGAAGTATCATGACATAACGATATATACCTTT
>JAEDMI010000271.1 GCA_016303085.1 Acetatifactor sp. | reverse complement strand
GAGAAGAAGGAAAGCAAAGAGAAGAAGGAAAGCAAAGAGAAGAAGGAAAGCAAGGAGAAGAAGGAAGGCAAGGAGAAGAGCGGGCGCAGGGAGTGGTATAAGCTGGACTTGTCGGCTATCGTTTATCCCACGCTTCAAAGAAGAGATTTTTCATCGGTATACAGACTGTCGGTTGTGCTGAAGGAGGAAATAAAGCCTGATGTACTGCAAAAGGCATTGGACATGACATTGCCCAGATTTCCCACCTACAAGGCGGCTATCCGAAAAGGATTGTTCTGGCGGTATCTGGAGCCGAATGACCGTCCCGGTCCTTTTGTACAGGAGGATGTGAAAAATCCCTGCCAGCCTATGCATTTTAAGGCAAACAACAGATATCTTGTACGGGTTTATTACTTTCGGAACAGAATTGCACTGGAGGCTCATCACAGTCTGGGGGATGGTACAGGGGGCATGTGCGTACTCCAGACTCTGACCGCTACCTATCTGAGAATGCTTGGGCATACAGAGATTGAGAATGGCGGTTTTGTACTGGATATTGGCAGTGCACCGGCGGAGGGCGAGCTGGAGGATGCTTATATGCGCTATGCCAACGCCAAGGTCTGTCCGCCACGGCTTCAGGAGAAGGCTTACCGTGTCAGAGGAACCGCAGAGCCTTTTTATACACTGAACATCATTGACGGAATCATGTCGGTGTCGGAAGTGATGGCTGTGGCAAAGAAGTATAATGCTACAATTACGGAATACCTGAACGCCGTGTTGCTTCAGGCTCTTTTGACAAAGCAGCTTGAGGAACCTCATTTTCGGCTTCGCCCGGTAAAAATTGCAATGCCGGTGAATCTGCGGCGTTTTTTTCCTTCTGTCACGCTGCGCAATTTTATTACCATGATTTACCCCGGCATAGACCCAAGACTTGGGGATTATACTTTTGAGGAAATTGTCGTACAGGTGCATAATTACATGCACTATTATATTAATGAAAAGCTGCTTCGGGGCGATATTACCACCAATGCTGCAACCCAGAGAAATCCCGTGATTCGCGTGGTGCCTCTGTTCATTAAGGATTTTGTGGTAAAAACCTTTTACACAAAAGTGCAGGACAGAAATTCCTCGGCGGGTCTGACCAATATGGGAGCCTTGAAGGTACCGGAGGGGATGAAACCCTATATCGAACGGTTTGACATATACATGGGCCAGCCTTTTTCCAGAAGAACCAACTGCGCCATCATCAGCTTTGAGGATATACTGACAGTTAATTTTGCCAGCAGTATCATCGAGGCGGATGTGGAACGGTACTTCTTCCGCAAGCTGGTGCAGGATGGAATTCATGTGAAGATAGAGAGCAATCGCGGAAAGGTGGAGGAATAGCATGTCATATTGTGTAAACTGCGGCGTGGAATTGGATGCTTCCGCAAAGGAGTGTCCGCTTTGCAATACGCCGGTTTTAAATCCAAAAGAACTGGAAAAGATAGTGCGGGCGCAGCAGCCCTTTCCCACGGAAAAGGGAACTGTGGAGACGGTAAAGAGAAAGGATCTGGGAATTCTGGTTTCCATGGTGGTGTTGGCTACGGCCGTTACCTGCGGTATTCTGAATGCCCTTGTCTTTCAGGGAAAGCTGTGGTCACTGGCGGTTATCGGTGTCTGCGTGATTCTGTGGGTAATGCTGATTCCGGCGGTTATCTATACGAAGCAACCGGTGTACGTATCCATTTTGTACGATGGGATTGCGGTGGTGGCTTATCTGTATATGCTTACCTTTCTGACAGGTACAAGCGGATGGTTTTCCGGTCTGGGGGTGCCCATTGTACTGCTGGTGACCGCTATAGCGGAAGCCTTTACTTTATGTGTGCGCAAACTGCCGAAGTCATTTTTGACAATTGCACTGTACCTGTTTACCGCATTGGGACTTTTGTGCGGCGGACTGGAGATTTTGATTGACAGATATGTAAGCGGTAAAATTGCGTTAAGCTGGTCGGCGGTTGTGCTGACGGTGACAGTGATTCTGGACATTGCCGTTATCACATTGCTGTCCCGCAGAAGACTGCGCAATGCGGTGCGCCGCAGACTGCATTTTTAGGAACATTCAGGCATGTAGGCGCCCACAGGCATCAGGAGCAGGGCTGATTGTCATCACATTTTACATCGGAGGAAAAGAATGGGAAAAACAAGTAAGAGAAACCAAAATCTGATGAATGTAATTAAGAGGGTTCACGGTCTGGTGGAAAATCCGGATTTAGAAAAACACAGACAGTCTCAGGATACCATCGGTGCTATTTTGGGAAACACAAAGGCTATCAATTACCGTGAAATCAATATCGGCGGTATGTATGCGGAGTGGGTCAGCGTCAACAGGGCACACATGAAGAAATATGTGATTCTGCACTGCCATGGCGGCGGATATTCTACGGGAAGCAGTCTGTATGCCAGAACACTGACCTCGAAGCTGGCGGAGTTCACCTCCATGGATGTGCTCTGCTTTGACTATCGTCTGGCACCGGAGAACCCTTATCCGGCAGCCACGGAGGATGCCATGAAGGCTTGGAATTATCTGATGCTTTTAGGCTACGGTGCCGGGGATGTGATTTTGACGGGAGATTCTGCCGGAGGTAACCTGGCGCTGTCTCTGATGTTGAAATTGAAGGAGGAAGGACGGATTTTGCCCCGTGGGCTTGTTCTCATGTCTCCCTGGACCGATTTGACCTCCTCGGGGAAATCCTTTGCAACCAAGGCGGAGTTAGACCCCGTTCTGGACAGCGCATATATCGACAGGATGATACAGGCCTATGCCGAGGGACAGAATTTGAAAAATCCCTATATCTCCCCGTTGTTTGGAAATTTTGAAGGATTTCCGCCCACCTATATTCAGGTAGGGGAGAATGAGATCCTGTTAAGCGATTCTCTGCGATTGCATCAGGCCCTTGCAGATGCCAATGTATCGGTGAAAATAGATACCTATTCCGGAATGTGGCACGTCTTCCAGATGTCTCCAGTGAAGGCAGCCAGAGATGCCATGGATAAAAACGCAGAATTTATTTATGATATTTGCAGATAGAAAAAAGGAAAAACAAGCCGGGTGCAGAATATATAAATTGGAGAATGGTTTCGCTTACGACTTTTACAGTCAGAAAAGGAGCAAACATGACAATCAGAGAGAGCTTGGAGCAGAGAGAGAAGGAGTATCTGAGTCCTTATGCGTCCTTGAGTATGTCGTCCAAGGGCAGGTTGAAACCGGAGGTGGAGTGCGATATCCGTCCGGCCTTTCAGCGTGACAGGGACAAGATTCTGCACTGCAAAGCATTCCGCAGACTGAAGGACAAGACACAGGTGTTTCTGTCGCCGGAGGGCGACCAT
>JAEDMI010000021.1 GCA_016303085.1 Acetatifactor sp. | reverse complement strand
GGGCATTGACACATGGGGTGTTGACTTTGTGCTGCTGGACAAGACAGGACGGCGCATCGGTAATGCGGTGGCTTATCGAGACGGACGGACGAAGGGAATGGACAGGGAGGTATACAGGTACATAACCGAGGAGGAATTGTACGCCCGAACCGGTATTCAGAAGCAGCTCTTTAACACTGTTTATCAGTTGATGGCTTTGAAGATGAAGAATCCCTCACAGCTGGAACAGGCGGAAACCCTGTTGATGATGCCGGATTATCTTCATTATCTGCTCTCGGGTGCGGCGGTGACGGAATACACCAATGCTACCACGGGACAACTGGTAAATCCCGACACAAAAGATTGGGATTTTGAACTGATTGACAGGTTGGGGTATCCCCGGAAAATTTTTCGGAAAATTGTGGCACCCGGCACTGTGTTGGGAAACCTGACGGATGAAATACAAAAGGAAGTCGGATTTGACTGTAAGGTGGTTGCTCCTGCAACCCATGACACCGGCTCAGCGGTGATTGCAGTTCCCACGGATAGTGATAATACATTGTATATCAGTTCGGGGACATGGTCGCTGATGGGAACGGAACTGGAAAAGGCAAACTGTTCTCCCGAAAGCAGAGCCAACAACCTGACCAATGAGGGAGGCTATGATTACCGCTTCCGATATCTGAAAAATATTATGGGTCTTTGGATGATTCAATCCGTGAAAAAGGAAATCGGAGACGGGCTGGGTTTTGGAGAAATATGCGACATGGCGTCCAAGTGTGAGATTTCATCTCTTGTGGACTGTAATGACGACAGATTTCTGGCTCCGGCTGACATGACAAAGGAAGTGCAGGCAGCCTGCCGCGAATCCGGGCAGCAGGTGCCGGAAGGCATCGGGGAAGTGGCCTGTGTCATTTATAACAGCCTGGCGAAGTGCTATGCCGGAACAATCAGAGTAATTGAAGCAATCACCGGGCTGCATTACGATAAAATCCATATTGTGGGCGGCGGTGCAAATGCGGATTACCTGAACAGGCTGACGGCAAGGGAGACGGGAGTTCCCGTTTATGCGGGCCCCACGGAGGCCACGGCCATCGGCAACCTGGCGGCACAGATGATTGCCTTGGGAGATTTAAGGGACTTAAAAGATGCGAGAGCCTGTGTGCGCCGCTCTTTTGAACTGAGAGAATATCGATAGAAAAGGAGAGAAGAGAATGACAAGATTTGAATCTGCAAAGGAAATTTACGCATCCTACGGTGTGGATGTGGAAGCTGCCATGAAGAAACTGGCGGAAACTCCCGTGGCACTTCACTGCTGGCAGGGAGATGATGTGACGGGCTTTGACCATGACGGCCCTCTGACCGGAGGAATCCAGACTACAGGTAATTACCCCGGGAAGGCAAGGACTCCGGAACAGCTTATGGCTGATATGGATAAAGCCATGAGTCTGATGCCCGGAAAGAAAAAGCTGAATCTGCATGCGTCCTATGCAATTTTTGCGCCCGGGGAGTTTGTGGACCGCGACAAGCTGGAGCCGAAACACTTTGCAAAGTGGGTGGAGTTTGCAAAGGAGAGAAATATGGGTATTGATTTCAATCCCACCTTCTTTTCACACCCTAAGGTGAAGGATGGTCTGACACTTACCAGTCCTGACCCTGAGACCAGAAAATTCTGGATTGACCACGGAAGGGCGTGTATCCGTATTTCCCAGTATTTTGCCGAGGAAACCGGAGTCCCCTGTGTCATGAATATCTGGACGGGGGACGGTTTTAAGGATGTTCCTGCTGACAGAATGGGCCCCAGAATAAGATACAAGGAGTCTATTGAGCAGATTCTGGCAGAGCCCTTTGACAAAAATAAAGTGAAGCCTTGCGTGGAATCCAAGGTGTTCGGCATCGGCGTGGAGGCTTACACCGCGGGGAGTGCTGAGTTCACCTTAAGTTTTGCCGCTACTCATGAGGGGTGTCTGCCTCTGATGGACAACGGACATTATCATCCCACAGAGGTGGTTTCCGACAAGATTCCCGCGCTGTTGTGCTTCTATCCCGAGATTGCCCTGCATATTACCAGGGGAGTTCGCTGGGACAGTGATCATGTGCTGCTTCTGGATGATGAGACCAGAGAAATGGCAAAAGAAATCGTGCGCTGCAACGGGCTTGACCGTGTTTATATGGCACTGGATTACTTTGATGCAAGCATCAACCGTGTGTCTGCCTGGGCGGTAGGCTTCAGAAGTTGGCAGAAGGCACTTCTCGCTGCACTTTGCACACCCAATGAAGCATTGAAGAAGCTGCAGGATGAAGCACGCTTCACGGAACTTATGGTGGAACAGGAGGCTGTCAGGCTCCTTCCTCTGGGGGATATCTGGAATGAGTACTGCGAACGGCAGGGTGTGGTTTCGGACAGAGTACTTTTTGCCGAAGTAAAAAAATATGAGGACGAAGTTCTTTTAAAAAGATAGGAGGAAAAGGAGAATGAGTGGTATTTGTGATGTAAAGGTTATCAGGGATTATATTCGTATGTGTTCCGACGGCGTGGGCTTAGGCTGGCATGAGAGAAACGGAGGCAATTTGACCTACCGTATGACAGAGGAAGAGGTGGCGCAGTGTCGTCCCTTCTTTAAAGCTGAGCCCGATCCCTGGGTGGAAATGGGAGTACAGGCAGATAATTTAAAGGGAGAATACTTTATTGCTACGGGAAGCGGAAAGTATTTGAGAAATGTGGAACTGGAGCCACAGAATAATATCTGTATTGTGGAAATCAATGAGGCAGGTGATTCCTGGAGGATTGTGTGGGGACTGGAGAACGGCGGAAAACCTACCAGCGAGTTTCCCAGCCACTTCATGAATCATTCGGTGAGAAAGCGTGTGACGGACGGCGCAAACCGTGTCATCTATCACGCACATCCCCCTTATGTGGTAGCCTTGAGCTATATTCTTCCTCTGACTGCGGAGGCGTTTACCAGAGTGCTCTGGAAGAGTGAGACGGAGTGCTGTGTGGTGTTCCCCGGAGGGGTGGGCGTTGTACCCTGGATGGTGCCGGGGGGAGCGGACATTGCGAAAGCTACCTGCGCGGAGATGGAAAAGTATGATGCGGCAGTTTGGGCTTTCCACGGTTTGTTTGCCTCCGGCCCTGATTTTGACACCGCATTCGGCCTGATGCATACCATCGAGAAAGCGGCTCAGATTGCCTGCATTACCTTGTCTGCAAACGGCGGCAAAAAAACCCGCCAGTGCATTACGGATGATAATATCCGTGCAATCGGCAAGGAGTTCGGTGTGACATTGAACGAAGACATCCTGAATTACAAATCCGATGAAGAGTTGTTTGTCTAAAAATTTCTGGTACATTTTTTTGCCCTGTGTTATACTAAACACAGGGCATTTGTGCACGGTGGAAAATGATGAGCACCGCGCAACGGAAAGGTTTGCTTCAAAGTACCAACAGTTGGGAGCGAGGGTGGATATGCTTCAAAATGGAGGTGAAGCCGGATATGTACGAAGGAGTAAAGGTAAACGGAAAAATAGATCCTGATTTTGAATATGCATGGTACATGGAGGCTATTGAGCTAAACTGCGACGGACTTGAGGTAAAGGCGAGAGAGGTCCTGAGAGGCATGTTTTGCGGCGTACTGCGCATTGTGTTGGGTTACAAGTGGTTGGAAGAATGTCCCGTGGGGATTGATTTGACAGGCATCCATATCACTGCTTCGGTTCAGCAGAACGATACGGGAAAGAATCACAACGATATTTTGGGAAACTGGGATATCATATTTACTTTTGAAGAGTGCGGTGACAGTACGAAAAAAGCAACTACAAAAGCAACGCTTTTCAGTATTCAAAAGTCTATGGAGCGGTTTGTCCGGGCAAGGTTTGACATCAAGGAACCGGAGGATTTAACACTGTTTCTATTGGAACAGCAGCGCAAGGATTTGGTACAAAAGCACTTTGTGGGAATAAAAGAAGCGTAAGAAAGGATGGTTTTGTCATGGAATTGGAACAGTTGAGAAATGATATGGTAGCAGCCATGAAAGCAAGAGATAAGGAGCGAAAGGATGCTATTTCTTCCCTTGTGTCCGCAGTAAAAAAGGCGGCAATTGATGAGGGGTGCCGTGAGGACGTGCCTACGGAATTGGTGGACAGAGTTATCATCAAGGAATTGAAAACCGTGAAGGAACAGTTGGATTCCTGTCCCCCGGAGCGCAGTGAACTGTTGGCAGAGTATCAGAAGCGTTATGACGTGATTGCGGAGTATGCACCCAAAATGATGTCTCCCCAGGAGGTAAAAGCATATATCGAGAATAACTTCGGCGAACTGGTTGCCACGAAGAATAAGGGTCAGATTATGAAGGCTGTCATGGCTGTACTAAAAGGTAAGGCGGACGGAAAGGTAATTAATGAGACCGTTGCCGAACTGTGTAAATAGTTCCTGCATAAATTTTCGGAATATGCATTTTTAACAGGGAAGATATCTTCCCTGTTTTTTTATAGTTTTTTAATTGACATAAAGAACTGAAAAAAGTTAAGATAATAAAATAAGGATGAGGAGGTATTGCTATTGAAAAAAAATGAAGGGTATTTGAATGATTATGCAGCATTATGCAGAGAGGCTGACAGGCTGGAACCTCAGCTGTTTGAGAAATATGATGTGCAGAGGGGACTGCGCGACAAAAATGGAAACGGTGTGGTAACGGGACTGACGAATATATCCAAAATAGAGTCTTTTCAGATGGTGGACGGAGTAAAGACACCATGTGAGGGAAAACTCTGGTATCGCGGATATGACTGCATTGAGCTGGTGAAGGGTTTCCGGGGAAAGCACTTTGGGTTTGAAGAGGTGGCTTACCTTTTATTGTTCGGGGAACTTCCCAATGAAAAGCAGTTGACGGATTTCCGAGATATTTTGTCAGCACATCGGACGCTGCCCACCAACTTTACAAGAGACGTTATTATGAAGGCCCCCAGCAGCGATATCATGAATTCCCTGACCAGGAGTGTGTTGACCCTGGCTTCTTACGATAAGAATTGCAGTGATACCTCCATCGAGAACGTACTACGCCAGTGCATCGGCTTAATCAGTGTATTTCCCATGTTGTCGGTGTATGGCTATCATGCTTATAACCATTATCAGAATGACGAGAGTATGTATATACATCGTCCTTCCAAAAAACTCTCCACGGCGGAAAATCTGCTGATGATGCTCAGACCGGACAAGAAATATACGGATTTGGAAGCCGAAGTTCTGGATATTGCCCTTGTGTTGCACATGGAACACGGCGGTGGAAACAATTCAACTTTCACTACCCGTGTAGTTTCCTCCTCCGGCGCAGATACCTATTCGGTTATTGCAGCGGCGCTTTCTTCCCTGAAGGGGCCCAAGCACGGCGGCGCGAACATTAAGGTTGTGGAGATGATGCGGGACATTAAGGCTAACGTATCTGACGAGAAAGATGAGGATGAGGTAAAGGATTATTTAAAGAAGATTTTGAATAAAGAAGCGTTTGACAGAAAAGGTCTGATATACGGTATGGGGCATGCCGTATATTCCCTGTCAGACCCCAGAGCGCAGGTGTTCAAGGGCTTTGTCAAGAGACTTGCAGAGGCAAAGGGACGAGAGAAGGACTATGCACTGTATTCTATGATTGAGAGGCTCGCACCGGAGGTTATTTCCGAAAAGGCGCGAATCTATAAGGGTGTCAGCGCAAACGTGGATTTTTACAGCGGCTTCGTTTACAGTATGTTAGAGATTCCGCTGGAGATGTATACGCCTATCTTTGCCATTGCCAGAATTGTAGGGTGGAGCGCACACAGAATAGAAGAATTAATTAATATGGATAAGATAATCCGTCCCGCGTATAAGAGCGTGATGCAGGAACGGGAATATATTCCGATGGAAGACAGAACAATAGAATAGGCAAACAGTTTTCTCATTGAAAGCACAAAAAAACCGAATGGTTCCCGAAGGAGCCGCTCGGTTTTTTATGTGCCATTATATCTTAGCCTCACGAATTCGCGCTCATTAAATCTTGAATTTGCGCATATGCTCTGCAAGGGAGAAGGATGCCTCGGATACCTCGTCAGCACTCTTGGCAACTACATGGCTGTCCTGAGAGAGCTGTAAAGATGCATCGGCAAGAACCTCTGTGGAAGCAAGTATTTCTTCTGTGCTTGCAGATTGTTCTTCCGAGAGAGCGGCGATGTTGGTTGCAACATCATCAACGTGAGCAATCCGTTCAACAATTTCGGTCAGCATATTGTCGGTTTCGGTTACGTTCTTATAGATTCGCTCAAATATCTCACAGGAAGCGGTAATCTTTTCTGAATTGTTCTTTATGTAGGTAACGCTTTGACCTGTCTGCTGTACCATGTAGGAGACCTGAGAGTTTACCTGACCGATGATATCGGAAATCTGGGATGCGGAGGAAGCGCTGACCTCTGCGAGCTTCCTGATTTCCTCTGCCACAACTGCAAAGCCTCTGCCGGCTTCACCGGCTCTTGCTGCCTCGATGGCAGCGTTCAGTGAGAGCAGATTTGTCTGGTCGGAGATATCACTGATAATGTCTACCATGGTGTTAATCTGTTCGGTGGAAGCACCGACTTTGTCTACAATTTGTTCCAGCTGGCTCATGGAATCTACGATAGAATCCATTGCCCTGTTGACTTCTTCCATGTCTGCGCGGCCCTGGGAAGCTACGGTAACCGTCTGCTGCATGTTCTCCTTTGCCTGATTTCCGCGCTGGTTGGTTTCGTTTACCACATCGGAAAGCGTGGTGGCATGGAGTGCAAGCTCCTGCACTCCGGAAGCAACCTGATCCAGAGTTACCTTCATGTCTCCCATGGAGTCGGCTTGGGAGTCTGCCGCCTGATTCAGAGCACCGGAAATCTGTTTTGTGGCTTTGCTGGAATTGTCAAGCTGAGTCGAAACATCACTGATATCGGAGATGACACTTCTCATGATTTCCACAAAATTGTTGAGTGAATTACTCATCAGAGCTATTTCATCCTTGCCCTTGGATTTGACATTTACCGTAAAGTCACCATCGGTGATGGCAGTCAGTGTATCAGTCAGAGTCTGCATAGGCTTTAGCGCGATACGGAGGAAAATGACAATAACCACAATCACAAGAAAGATAACCAGAGCAAAGACACCTGCAATAGTGTATAAAAGTTTTGTCAGCTGAGACAGAATGGAACTCTGATTAATACAGGAGACAATTACATATGGTGTATCCTCAATAAAAGAAAGCATTACATAGTATTGAGCAATGCCGTCGCTAATATTGAGAAGGTCAGTATTGTTTGCCTGCATCTGTGAAATAATGTCACCAAGGAAGGTGCCTGTACTGTAATCGGATAAAGAGGTGCCGACAAGTGTTTCATCCCGATGTGCAACAATCTCATTCTTTCTGGTATCAAGCATGAACGCATAACCGTCCTCCATGATGACAACCGCGTTAACTGCTTCGTAAATTGTTGTACATTTTTCAGGAAGCATTGTAAGCTGAACCATTGCCCGACTCATGCTTTTGCTGCCGGTTGTGGAGAGTATTGTATTTTCAACGGATATTACATTCATTTTTGCCTCAGTTTCAAAGGTGACCTTTGAATTTTCCAAAAGAGTTTTGCCCGTACTTGTGAAAATAATTGTCGCTGTGATAATAAATGATACAACGAGCAATGGAATAATGACAAGTAAAAGCTTTTTGCTTAAACCAAAAATTTTAGATTTGTTCTTTTTCTTTGCCATAGTAGCCTCCGAAGTATATAATATTATTGATAGAACTGAAATATTTTGAAAATACTGTTATCATAATAGCATATTTTCTGTCAAAAAACAAATAGAATATGATTTAAGTGAGGAATTGCCATGGAAACGGTACTTGACTATTTAAAAGAATACGGGGATTGTTCTTTTCGGGATATGCCAATGACCGAGGTGGACAGTCTGGCACTCTGTCAGTTGTCTTATCTGAAGTTCGACGGCATGGTACCCGGTGTGCGGGAAAACAGCAGTTCGGTTACTTTACAGAGCTTAAAAGAGCATCCCGATTACGAAAAATTGTTTGCAGACGTGCGTTACGAGGAGGTAAACCGCGCTCTGATAGAAGGAATGCTGGCGGGAAAGCGTTTCCGAAATATGAAACTGAACTGCTATGTCAATATTATTGAAAAGCAGTGGGAAACTCAGTTTTCAGCAATTACCTATATTCTGGACGACGGCACGGTCTATGTGGCTTATCGGGGTACGGATGAGACGATTGTCGGCTGGAAAGAGGACTTCAATATGGCTTTCCTCTCCCCTGTGCCGGGGCAGGAGTACAGTGTGGGCTATCTGAATTCCGTGGCGGACAGAATTCGTGTCCCGTTTTATGTGGGAGGACATTCCAAGGGAGGAAATCTTGCTGTGTACAGTGCCATGAATTGCAGACCGGAGGTACAGGACAGGATTCTCAGAGTTTTCAGCATGGACGGACCGGGCTTTCGCCCCGAGGTGCTGGAGAGGTGCGGATATGACCTGATAGCGGACAGGGTGACGAAGATTCTGCCCCACTCCTCACTGGTGGGGATGTTGTTTGAGTCGGATATGAATTATCAGGTTGTGGCCAGTAAGACTTTCGGACTGGCTCAACATGACCCCTATACCTGGCTGGTAGAGGGAGATCATCTGAAGCATGTGAATGATATCTATGAACGTAGAAAGCGGATGGATAATACTTTGAACACATGGATATTGTCGCTGGATGAAAAGCAGCTCAGAACCTTTGTGGATACGCTTTATCAGGTGATTTCCGCCTCCAGGGCAGACAACCTGATTGAGTTCACCGCAGAATGGAAGAGGAGCATGAACGGAATCATTGCTGCCCTGAAGGAGGTAGATGAGGACACAACAAAGGTTTTGAAGACGGTTGTCAAGGCTCTGTTTGATATTGCGGGAGCCAATATAAAGGAAGAGTTTACGAAAAATACCCGGGATGTCATCTCCGGGACGAAAGAGCTAATGAAGCAAAGTAAGTCAAAACGGTTCCGCCGGAGAACTTAGCCCGGGAGATATTCAGGCGTTCGGGGTGCCACTGCACCCCCAGAATCGGCAGACTTTCATGGGCGAGTGCTTCCGGGCAGCCGTCTGCCTCGCAGTACTGTATCACCCGCAGCCCGGCGCCGGTTTTTCCGATGGATTGATGGTGTGCGCTGTTGACTGTGACAGGGCTGCCGCATAAATCATACAGCCAGGATTCACTTTCAACGACAGTAGCATGATATTGGTCACCGTCCCTGTATTTGTGAATCCCTGCGGATTTCAAATCCTGGACAATGGTTCCGCCCAGCCCCACGTTGATGATTTGCATTCCCTTGCAGATTCCCAGGACGGGTTTCCGCTCGCGGATACATAAATCAAGAGCCTGAAACTGCAAGATGTCCAGTTCGGTATCAATGTTGCGGGAACCGCGGTTCTTTTCTCCGAAAAAGGCGGGGGTGATGTCTCCTCCGCCGGGGAGAATGAGGGCGTCGCATATTGCAATTTCTCCAAGATTTAAAGTTACCAGAGGCTCCATCCCTGCGGAGTCAACATATCTGACATAATTTTCCGTGGCTGTTTTTTTCCCTGCAATTGCTATTTTCATTTTGCAAACCTCTAAAAAGACTGTTTCATTAGTATATGTTGTGATGTTCGGAAAAATCTGTTAAAATAGCATTGCTTTTATTGTTTATCAGATAAGAGGTTTTTGATATGAAAACAAAGAAAAAGTTTCCGGTGCTGATAATGTCTTTTTTTCTGCCGCTAGCTGTGATGATGGCGCTTTTTGTCGTCAACGGAATTTATCCTTTTGGAGACAGAACTTTTTTGTCCGCAGATTTGTATCATCAATATATGCCCTTTTTCAGTGAACTGCTTCACAAGGTGAGAGGTGGGGAGAGTCTGAACTATTCCTTTCATGTGGGAATCGGCTCCAACTTTCTGGCTCTTTTTGTCTATTACCTGGCAAGTCCCTTCCACGCGCTGGCCTTTTTGCTGCCGGAAGCTTTTCTGACGGAGTTCATCGGATACTTAATTGTATTTAAGACGGGGCTCTGCGGTCTGACTGCGTGTTATTATCTGCAAAAGCACTTTGACACAAGAGACGGTGCCACATTGCTCTTTTCCATGTTTTATGCCTTTTCCGGTTTTATGGCGGCTTACAACTACAATATTATGTGGGTGGACTGCATCTGGCTGCTGCCTCTGATTGTGTTCGGACTTGAGAGACTTGTGAAGGAGGGAAAGTGTGGGCTGTACTGTGTGACACTGGCCTTTTCCATCTTTACCAACTACTATCTTTCCATAATGATATGTATTTTTCTGGTGTTGTACTTTGGCTATCTTCTTGTGGTGCGGGGAGAGCATCGGCTCCGCAGTCTGGGAAATTTTGCATTGTTTTCCCTGCTGGCGGGAGGAATGGCAGCGGTGCTGCTGATTCCGGAAGTCTGCGCCATTCTTCAGACAGATTTCGGCGATATGGATTTTCCGACCAAAGTGGAGTCCTATTTTTCTGTGCTTGATATGCTGGCAAGGCATTGCGTGTGTGTTTACACGGAGCGGGGGCTGGAGCACTGGCCCAACATCTATTGCGGCAGCGCGGTGTTGATGCTGGTTCCCATGTATCTGATGAACAGGCAGATATCCATTCGGGAGAAGTTTTGCAGAATGGGACTTGCAGGCTTTCTGTTGCTGAGTTTTTCCACAAATATTCTGGATTTTGTCTGGCATGGGTTCAACTATCCCGATTCCCTGCCGGCCAGACAGTCTTTCCTCTATATTTTTATAGTGTTGACGATGTGTTATGACGCGTACCACCACATGAAGGAGACAGACAGACAGCAGATTATGTACGGCTTTCTTTGGGCGGCAGGTTTTATCCTTTTCTGTGAAAAGTTTATAGACCACGAAGATTTTGAACTGGGCGTAAAACTGCTGACGCTGGTGTTCGCAGCATTGTACGCGGTGTTGCTGTATCTGGCCCGGACGAGAGAAAGAAAGGATGTGAGATGGGCCGTTGCGTTGGTGGCTCTGGTGGCGGTGATTGCAGAGTGCGGTATCAATACCTGGGATACAAGCATCGGCACCACAAGCCGTTCCGGCTATCTGGGACAACAGGAGGACTATAAGGCTCTCTATGAGATAACAAAGGAGAGAGAGGACAGTCTGTATCGGGTGGAGAAATTTGCCCGAAAGACGAAAAACGATGCCACATTGACAGGGTACCCTTCCGCCAGTGTGTTTTCCTCCACCATGGATTCCCGGGTCATGGATTTGTACACAAGGCTGGGCATGCGGCACAGCAAGGTGTATTACAGCTTTGACGGAGCAACGGCTTTTACGTCGGCATTGCTGAATGTACATTACATGTTCGGGGAATCGGCGGATTATGAGTGCAGTCTGTATACAAAACTGGCTCAGAGCGGGGATATTTACCTGTATGAGAGCAATGTGACGCTTCCTTTCGGCTATGTAATACCGATGGGGTATGATATTCCGGAGGGGTATGAATATCAGGCGCTGAAACTGCAGAACCGGATGATTGAGGAGATTGGAGTGGAGGGAAAGCTTTTTGAGGAAGTGCGGGAAACCGATGCGGGAGATGATGTCCGGTTTACCGCTGGGGAAGGCGGTATCTATTATGGACTTTTGACTATATCCGGGAAAAAGAAGGTAGAGTGTATCGGCGGAAACGGGGATGAGGCGGTATTCAGCGACTTAAAACGGGGATGTGTTCTGTATCTGGGTTATCTGGAGCAGGGGCAGACCGTGACTCTGACCAATGGAGATGAGGAGGATGAGACACCGAATATCGGTGTGGATATCTATCAGTTAAATGAAGAGGTGCTTAAGGAGGCAGTGGATGTACTTTCGGAGCAGCACTTGGAAAATGTGGTGTGGGAGAGCGACTTTATCTCGGGAAATATCACGATGGAAAATGCCGGACGTCTGATTTTGTCGGTGCCGTACGAGGACGGCTGGCATGTGAAAATAAACGGTGTGGAGACAGAAGGGCAGTTGTTTGGCGGTTGTCTTGCAGCCTTTGACCTGGAGCCGGGAGAGTACACGATAGAGATGAAGTACCGGCCAGTGGGAGCCGTTGCCGGAATGATTGTCAGCGCGGTGAGCATTGCGATGTTTGCAGGAATCATGCTATGGCGAAGAAGGAAAGATAAGCGGATAATAAAAGGTAATGCGGTGGAAGACGAAGCACGCGGGATCACAGGAAAGGCAACCGGAGAAGACGATAGTACAGTTGAATCGGAACTGAAAGAGACAGATTTGAAAGAGACGGATGACAGGAAAACTGCTGAGGCAGTGGAAGGAGAGGTATAGACTATGAAGTATGATGTGATTATTGTTGGGGCGGGACCGGGAGGTATTTTTTCAGCCTATGAACTGATGAAGCAGAATGATAAGCTGAAGGTGGCAGTGTTTGAGGCGGGACATTCTCTTGAAAAGAGACATTGCCCCATCGATGGAGATAAGGTAAAGAGCTGTATCGGATGTAAATCCTGCTCTATCATGAGCGGCTTCGGAGGAGCCGGAGCCTTTTCTGATGGAAAGTATAATATTACCAACGATTTCGGAGGTACATTGTACGAGTATGTGGGCAGAAAAGAAGCCATCAATCTGATGAAGTATGTGGATGGTATCAATATGAAGTACGGCGGAGAGGGCACGAAGATGTATTCTACCGCGGGAACTCATTTCAAGAAGCTGTGTCTTCAGAATAAGCTGAATCTGCTGGATGCTTCCGTGCGTCATCTTGGCACGGACATCAATTTTGTTGTGCTGGAAAATATATACGCGGATTTGAAGGACAAGGTTGACTTCTTCTTTGACACACCGGTAACGGAGATTGAACTGACAGACGGAGGTTACCGGATAATCTGTGAAAATGATAGATATGAGTGCGAAAAGTGTATTATTTCAGTGGGACGAAGCGGCAGCAAGTGGATGGAGACGGTTTGTAAAAAGCTGAATATACCCACTAAGTCAAACCGGGTGGATATCGGTGTGAGAGTGGAGCTTCCTGCAGTGATTTTCTCTCATCTGACGGATGAACTATACGAGAGTAAAATCGTGTACCGCACAGAGAAATTTGAGGATAATGTTCGTACCTTCTGCATGAATCCCTACGGCATCGTGGTGAATGAGAATACCAACGGCATTGTCACCGTCAACGGCCACAGTTATGAGGATGTGGATAAGAGGACGACTAACACAAACTTTGCACTGTTGGTGGCAAAGCATTTCTCTGAGCCCTTCAAGGACAGCAACGGGTACGGTGAGAGTATTGCAAGGCTCTCCAACATGCTGGGCGGCGGTGTCATTGTCCAAAGGTTCGGGGATTTGGTTCGGGGACGGCGGAGCAACGCAAAGCGCATAGAGGAGGGACTGGTACAGCCTACGCTGGCGGCAACCCCCGGGGATTTGAGCCTTGTGCTGCCAAAGAGAATTCTGGACGGAATCATGGAGATGATTTATGCGCTGGACAAGATTGCACCGGGCACCGCAAATGATGATACGCTATTGTACGGCGTGGAGGTAAAGTTCTATAACATGGAGGTAGAACTGGACGAAAATCTGGAATGCTGCCACAAGGGGTTGTACATTATCGGAGACGGCAGCGGTGTCACCCACTCCCTCTCCCACGCCTCTGCAAGTGGCGTGTATGTGGCGCGTAAAATAGCGGAGTAGCTGTAATCCGGAGAATGACGGGGATAACGGAATGACAAAAGTGAAGTTTTTTGACACAGTGGATGACGGACTGCTGAAATTTGCGGTAATCATTGCCAAATCGGACAACAAGTGGGTCTTTTGTAAGCATCGGGAAAGAGAAACATTGGAGGTGCCGGGAGGACACCGGGAGCCGGGGGAGAGTATTTTGGAAACCGCAAAAAGAGAACTGTACGAAGAGAGCGGAGCCATAGACTTTTCCATAGAGCCTGTCTGTGTTTACTCTGTTATCCGTGAGGATATTTTAGACGGGGAAGAATCCTTCGGCATGCTGTATTTTGCGGAAATCCGCAGGTTTGAGGGCGAGTTACACAGCGAAATTGAGAGAATTATGTTGTCGGAGGAGTTGGCGGACAACTGGACCTATCCCGAAATACAGCCCAAGCTTTTGGAGGAGGCAGCGAGAAGGGGATTTGTATGAGTTTCAGATTGGCAGAAAAGGGAGATTTGCAGCAGATTAAGAGGATGTATGAAGCGATTGTCCGCAATATGAATGAAAACGGAGTCGGGATATGGGACGAGGTCTACCCCTGTGAATTTTTTGCAGAAGATATTGAAAAGAGGCGGCTTTATTTGCTGACGGAGGGGGAAGAAATTGTGGCGGCTTTTGCCTTGTTGGAAATTGTAGGTGCAGAAAGCTATGTGCAGTGGGAAGTGCCGGAGGCAAAAGCCTTGTATCTGTACCGTCTTGGAATCAATGTGGATTATCAGAGGCGGGGAATTGCCGGCAGGATGCTGGATTATGCGTCAGAAGTCGCCGCGCAAAAGGGAGCGGAGTATCTGAGACTGTTGGTGGTGGATGTGAATGTACCGGCGATTCGTTTATATCTGAAGAGTGGTTTTTTGCGCGTGGAAGGAGTGCATGCGGATGATATCGTAGAGGGCACGGTGCTGTATGAGTACGGATATGAAAAGAAGCTAACGGACACCCTGTAACAGTCGGGGAGAGAGGAAAACAATGAAGGAAAAGGCATTAAAAGAAAAACTGGGTAAAGCACTTCTTTGGGCGATGACAATATTTCTGGGGTGCATTGTGGCAAATCAGCTGAACAGGGAACCGCTGGACTGGCAAACGGCAGTTATTGCAGGTGTCACTGTGGGAGTTGTAGTTTTCCTGTGGAATGTTTTGGCGGAGTTTATCAGACAGAGGAAGAATAAGAAGAAATAGAAAGCAGGAGAATAGAAGGGCAGGAGAATAGAAAGGCAGAAGAATAGAAGGGCAGAAGAATAGAAGGGCAGAAGAATAGAAGGGCAGAAGAATAGGAAAGCAGAAGAATAGAAAGGTAGAAGAAATAAGGAAGATAGGATGGAAAGTGCAGAGGAAGTTCAGGTTCGCTACGGCGAAGAACAGGATTATGCGGATGTGGAAGCGATTATGCAGCAAGTCCAGAAGCTGCACACGCAGTGGAGACCTGATATCTATAAAGATGTTGTTCCTGTTTTGTCTTTTGATACTTATATGGATTTTTTGAAAGAAAATCAGGTTATCGTAGCTTGGGCGGATGGAAAGGTTGTCGGACTACTGATTTATATAACGAGAAATATTTCAGGTGGCCCCATGCGGGAGAGAAAAGTATTGTTCGTGGATTCTATGGCGGTGGACGAAGCGTACCGGGGAAAAGGAATTGGGCACAGATTGTTTGCGTTTGCACGGCAGATATGCACTGAACAGGGATACGACGGTTTTGAACTACAGGTAAACGCGAAAAATCAAGCTGCCCGTGCCATGTACGAGAAATATGGATTTACGGAGAAATCTATCAATATGGAATTGCTGCAATGACATTGTAGAGCAGTAAATATAATCTTCCGGACAGACCGAAGAACTCATTGCAGCAGAGGGGCACAGTTTTGTACTGTGTGATAAGAAATTTATCGTTTGCCATGAAGATAAGTAGATGGGCTACGGATATGTTTTGGGGAATGTAAAAATCAACCGTAGGGAAGGCAAGTAGGTTACGGTTGCCTTCCGGGGATGGCATAATTTAACCGTAGGGAAGGCAGGCAGGTTACGGTTGCCTTCCGGGGATGGCATAATTTAACCGTAGGGAAGGCAAGTAAGTTACGGTTTAATTCCGAGGAATGTAAAAATCGACCGTAGAGAAAGCAGGTAGGTTACGGTCAATTTTCATGATAAGAGAAAAATAAGTTGTAGCAATCTAATGGTTTTAGCAGAAATGAAATATATTGTGGGAAGTGAGAATGATATGCAGATTCAGAAGGCTACAATGGAGGACTGGGAAGAAATTCGGAAAATATATGACGGAGCAAGACAATTTATGGCGGAACACGGCAATGCAACCCAGTGGGGAAAGACAAATCCTCCGGAGGAACTGTTGCTGGCGAATATAGCAGAGGGAAAACTGTATGTCTGCATGGACGGCGAGACTATCGCTGCGGTGTTTTACTTTGCGGTGGAGGAGGACCCAACTTATCGTGTGATAGAGGACGGAGCGTGGCTGAATGAGGGGCCTTACGGAGTGGTACATCGGATTGCCTCTGCAAGAATCACAAAGGGTGCGGCTTCTTTCTGTATGAACTGGGCGTTTGCGCAAACCGGAAATATCAGAATTGATACTCATAAGAACAATATTCCCATGCAAAATATGTTGAAAAAGAACGGGTTCCGGTATTGCGGAAGGATATATCTGGAGAACGGAGAGCCACGGATTGCTTTTCAGAAAATTAAAAGTGAGTGAGGAAAGTTTCATGGATGCAAAAGCAATGTGGAAAGGATTTACACAGTTATGCGGGATTACTGAGGAGACAGAGTATGAGGCATGGAGCTTCGGAGATGCTCCCGACAAGCTTGCCCGGCTTACCGCGGAGGGCATCAAAACCGCGACAGCTTCGGCTTATCCTCTGTATGCCCTTGAGGGAGAAGAACTGCCGAAGGAGGGTGAGTATAGTGTTATCCTGAACAGTCGGAGTGTGGCAGTCTGTGTAATAAGGACAACCAGAGTTTATGTTACTCCTTTTTCGGAGGTTACGCCGGAACATGCTTTCAAGGAAGGCGAGGGCGACCGCAGCTTGGAGTACTGGAGGAAGGTGCATGAGGAGTTTTTTGGAAAATGCATGAGGGAAGCAGGTCTGTCATTTGATGAGTCAATGAAGGTAGTCTGCGAGGAGTATGAGGTGGTTTACAGATAAAAAGCAGAAACACTGGAGAAGGCTAGTGAAGATTTGCGGAAATGTTGCAGGCAGTGGGTGTTGACGGATATGGGAAAGATAGGGGTAGAAATATGCGCAGCGAAAAAGAAATGTTTGATTTGATTTTGGGAATTGCGGAACGGGATGAGCGAATCAGAGGAGTCTATATGAACGGCTCCAGAACAAATCCCAACGCCCCGAAAGATATTTTTCAGGATTATGATGTGGGTTACGTGGTGCGGGAGACGGGAAGCTTTATCGGGGACAAACACTGGATAGAGCAGTTTGGCGAGATTTTATATATGCAGCTTCCCGATGAATTCCCGGATGAGGACAGCTTCCCTGAAAAATGCTATGGCTGGCTGGTACAGTTTGCGGACGGCGTGCGCATGGATTTGCATGTGGAAACTATTGAGAAAACCTTGGAAGAGAATTTTCCGGACTCTCTGACAATGATTCTGATGGATAAAGACAATCGGTTTCGAAAGCTGCCGGAGTCTAACGACAGCAGCTATTTTGTGGAAAGACCCGGTGAAGTACAGTATCATTGTACCTGTAATGAATTCTGGTGGTGCCTGAACTATGTGGCGAAGGGACTCTGGAGAGATGAGATGCCCTATGTACAGGATATGGTGAATTTTGTTGTGAGAAAGCAGCTGGAGAAAATGCTTTCATGGAAGGTGGGAATTCTTACGGACTTTTCCGTCAGCGTAGGAAAAGCGGGAAAATATCTGCACCGCTGGCTGGAGAAGGAGGAATGGGAACAGTATCTTTCTACATGGTTTTCCAATGACCGGGAGGAAGCGTGGAATGCAGTCCTTCGGATGTGCGATTTGTTTGAGAAAACAGCAAAGTATGTAGGCAATGTACTGGGCTATGCCTATAATGAGACGGAAGGCGCCGGCAGCAGGGGGTATCTGGAGCATGTGAGAACATTGCCGGAGGATGCAGAAGAGGTGTATCAGTGAGGAGAGAGCGTTTTAACTGCGGGCAGCATTTGACGGGGCTGGTCAGGTCAGGTGTGAAAATGTGGGCACAGATATTTTTATGAGAACCTGTACGGGGAGGGAGGCATCGTTCATTGTATCGGAAGCGGAGTGTTCATTATTACCTGGGATGAGGACGGAAATGCCAAGGTCGCGGATTGGTGGGTGGAAGCCAATTAAGGTAGCTGTGAATGGCAGAAAAGGTCTTGATTTTTTCCCCGGAATACAATACACTCTAAGAAGAGTTTTTACATACTAATGTGACGGAGGCAAAGAAATGAGCGTTCAGGAGCTTAAGCCCATCAAAGAGGGCAAGGTACGTGAGATTTATGATAACGGCGATAGCCTGATTATGGTTGCAACCGACAGAATCAGCTGCTTCGATGTGATTCTGAACAACAAGGTGGACAAGAAGGGCACCGTGTTGACCCAGATGTCAAAGTTCTGGTTCGACATGACAGAGGACATCCTTCCCAACCATATGATTTCCGTGGATGTCAACGATATGCCTGAGTTTTTCAGGCAGGAGAAATTCGACGGAAACAGTATGATGTGCCGCAAGCTCAACATGCTTCCCGTGGAGTGCATTGTGCGCGGCTACATTACCGGAAGCGGCTGGGCAAGCTACAAGGAGAACGGTACTGTCTGCGGTATTAAGTTACCCGAGGGACTGAAGGAGTCCGACAAGCTGCCTGAACCTATTTATACACCTTCCACCAAGGCTGAAATCGGAGACCATGACGAGAATATCTCCTTTGAGCAGAGTGTGGATTATCTGGA
>JAEDMI010000270.1 GCA_016303085.1 Acetatifactor sp. | reverse complement strand
AACACTTGCGCGGGCTTATAAGAAGATTTCCGTCTATCAAATCAATAAAAAATAGAAAGGAAACTTACTTATGACTACTATGAACGCAACTGATCTGGCAAAAGCCCTGGAGTCCAACAACATCTTCTCCCGCAACGGCTTCTCCCGCGAGGAGTACATCGAGGAATTGCTGAAATTCCAGCGTTTCGCAAGCCAGGTAATTCTCGGTGACGAAACCGCAAGACTGGATGAGGTCATCGCCGCTGTATCCGGTGCAGCCAGAAAAAACGGTGCTACCGGCAACCCCGACTTTGTTGCAGGTATCCGTGGTTTGAAGTCCATCGAAAAGGAAATCGCAATTCATATGTCTGGCAAGCGCGCGGAAGATGAAGTTGCCCACTCACTGACTTTCGTTGATCGCCCCTTCTTCCGGGATTTCCGAAATGTCTATGTGGCTGACCAGGAAACCGAAACCGAGATCGACAATGTTATCCTCACCAATAACGGTATCATCGTGGTGGAAGTCAAGTCCGCAAAGCACAACATCACCATTGGCGAAGATGGCAGACTGCTCTATTCCAACAGCGAGTCCTACCATAACGAGTCCATCGGCGATAAAATGTCTGCAAAGCGCAGACTGCTGAAGGCCCGCATCGAGAGCAAACTGAGAGAGCGTGGCCTGGATATCCCCGTGCATATTGACAGCTACCTGGTCTTTGTTACCCCCAAGCGCCTGGAGATCACTATCACAGACAATTTCCGGCAGGAGCATTGGTGCCGCCGTGGCAAACTTCAGCATATCGTGAACAACTTCATCAGTGATGTGACCTATACCGCTGAAGAATACGCTCAGTTGGAAGAGATCATCAATGACCTCGACTGCAACATCAGAAGATTCCCCACCGAACTGGACCTGCCCGCAATTCGTGACAGCTTCGTAGCCCTGTATGACCTGGTTTCCGAGAAGCCTGTTGTTAGCGAAGTGAAACCCCAGGCCACTCACAGTGTTAAGACTCAGCCGGTCCAGACCCCCAAAGCCAACCATGCTGAACCCCAGACGCGTCCCTCTTCCAAGCGGAATATCATCAACATCGCCGCATCCGCTGCAATCGTGCTTGTTGCATCCGTTGCCGCAGTCACCGCAGCTGTTCGCTCCGCATCCTAAAAACACAAGTATAACACTTCCATAAACACGACTAAACATAATCAAGATTTATACGACATTTAAGAATTCTATAGTACAATGCGAAGACCCACTGAGAATATTCAGTGGGTTTCCGCAGATTTTGCAACAATTTTGAATGATCAGTAGAAAAATACATATTTATGCGCTATAATTTAATGTGGTGAAGTATTTATGGCGAAAGAAAGGGATTGCTATGGATCAATACACACAGATACTAACCATGATGTCAGATGTTCTGGCTCCTGATGACGACCAATATGAAGAAAAATTACTGGCTATCGCAGCCACTTTCAGAAGTTTCAGCCAGGCCCTGACTTCCTTCCTGTGTGCGAATGGCTTTAATGGGGATGCAAGCAATATTGATGAGAAAGTATGCTATCTGAAAGCCAAGTTTAAGGGGGCTGAAATCCCAGCTCCTCGTGACATAAAGAAATGGTTTAGCGAGGATAAAGGAATCGGTCCCGACACTGCATATCAGATTTGCTTTGCCTTCAACCTGGGCGTTGAAGGGACTCGCGATTTCTTCCGTAGAGTCTATTTTGAACGGGCTTTCGATTGCCATTCCATCACGGAGGCCGTGTACTATTACTGTATGCGTAATGCTCTGTCCTATTCGGATGCGCTCGATATTATTGGTCAAATGCCAAAGGCAAAAACAACAGCAATCAAGACCGATAAGGAAATTCTGTACACCGGAACAATTGTCGAGTTCATTGATGGCGTGAAGACTCCAGCCGAGTTGATTGCGTATGTAAACGATCATATTGAGCAATTTGGTTACAACAATGCTACAGCCACAAAGCATATTCAGCAGCTTTGGGCAGCTTTGGCTTGCAATGAAGGCCTTGCATATAGGGAAGGGAAACTGCTCGACAAAGCCTTTAATTACGATACCGGTGAGGACCCCGAAAAAGATGATCTGTATACCATCGTTGGTGAAGAAGCTGATTCTATTTGGCGCATCTTTGCCCAAATTGTCGGCTTGGACAGACGGCAAACAACCCAGCTTGGGACGAACAGAACGCTCAAACCCTTGCTGGAAAACAATGCGCTTTTGCCCTCCCTTGCCGAGGATTCGTTCCCAGATCGCAACGGTATTGAATTGATCATCAAAGGAAAACACGTGTCCCATGAACGAATCCGCAAGACTCTTATCCTCCTGGAGTTTTACACTTATTGGGCAAATGCTATCGTCACGCACAATAATGCTCTGTGGGAAGCAACTGACATTGATGCCGAACGTTGCATCGATAAGATCAACCGCTATCTGATAGAAGCAGGCTATCCTGAACTCTATCCCGGAAATCCATACGACTGGATTTTCATGTGGGCTGTCAAAGATATATGGCCCCTGGTGACCTTCCGTGATCATATGCGCGCCCTATATGCCCACAAAAGCAGTGAACAAGCCGGGATGTAATTGCACTCACAAATCCAACACCAAGAATTATTGATATAGAATGACGGTACATCAAACCAGAAAGGCGGTGACATTATGGATTCCAGAATTGCTTTGGCTGCAAATACACAGCTTCACTTTCAGAACAAAGAAGGTGGTGCAGTTCGCTATACCATAATTAAGGAAATCGGTCGCGGTGGTTCATGTATCGTCTACGACGCGTCTTACGAAACCAATGCCGGCGATTTGAAGTATGTGCGCATTAAGGAATGCTATCCTTTCAAGTTGCGTATCGAAAGAACACCCGGTGGCGCTTTACTTGCAGATTCTGCGGATGCAGATCAATTCGAGGCGGCACAGAGTAAATTCCGGTCGGATTTTTCGCTCGGTAATGGCCTGTTTTATGCAGAAGGGTTGTACGATGCCATAACCACTACCATTGACATTTACTCCGGCAATGGGACAACATATCTTGTGTCTACATTCTCACCGGAAAATACATTGGCAACCTATCGCCCTGAGTCTTTGCGCGTATGCGTGACCCTGGCAAAGCAGGTCGCACAAATCATCAAGCGGATTCATAACGAGGGTTATTTGTACCTGGACACCAAGCCCGATAATGTGTTGGTACTGGACACCTATGCTACCCGCGTACAGCTGTTTGATTTCGACTCTCTGATTCAGATGGACGCAAAAGGTCAATGTGCTTCGGTAGACCCACGCAATGTTAGAATGTCCTTCTCCAAGGGCTTTGCGGCCATTGAATTACAGATGGGCAAGGTTAAAAAGC
>JAEDMI010000269.1 GCA_016303085.1 Acetatifactor sp. | reverse complement strand
TAACCCGGAAAAACCCCGTAACTTTTACGATATATACGTTTGCAATGATCTGAGGTATCACAAGTGGCGTGTGACCGGGGTGCGAGATCCAAAGCCTGAAATTACCATAAGTGACGGAACCGTAGAGAGGCTTGAGAGTGAGTCCAAGTATATTATTATTGAAGGC
This sequence comes from Acetatifactor sp., assembly GCA_016303085.1. GTDB lineage: Bacteria > Bacillota > Clostridia > Lachnospirales > Lachnospiraceae > Acetatifactor. Next base: position 3,195 of record JAEDMI010000269.1, on the reverse strand, counting down.
ACTGGTGGAATCGGAAAGTCGATGTTTCTAACACATCTGTTTCTGTCTTCTGCCGAATCATATGGCCCTACGGATGAGCTTCCGGTTTTGATTTCACTTAAGGATTATAAGGAAGAAACCACAAGCATCGTTGAATTCATATGGCGCACAGTAAACGCCTTTGATGCAAGCGTAACGCAAAAGCAAATACTCGAGGCATTGGAAGAAAAGCGGCTTGCTTTGCTGATGGACGGTCTCGATGAAATACAGTCTTCGCTTCGGGAAAGCTTCAACACGGATTTAGAAGCGTTTATAAAGTCTTATCCAGGCAATACGATTTTTATTACCTCGCGCCCTGTCTATTCATTTGTTTCATATACGAGGTTCTCGTTGTTCGATCTTGAACCACTAACAAAAGAACAGGCACTTGCCCTAATTAAGAAGCTGGAGTTTTGGGACGAAAAGGCAAAGGCAGACTTTATCATTGCCTTGGATCGTAATCTGTACTGGTCACACTATCAGTTTGCCAGCAATCCGTTGTTGCTGACAATCATGCTCATGACCTATTCTTCCTTTGGTGAAGTTCCTGCCAAAATGCACGTTTTTTACTCAAAAGCGTATGAAACGATGGCGCGCCTTCATGATGCCACAAAGGGATCCTTTAAGAGACCACTCAATACAAAAATGACGCCGGAGGAGTTTGCAAGACATTTTGCTCAATTCTGCGCCCGGACATATACCGATGAAATCTTTGATTTTGACGAGCGCACGTTTTCGTCATATATGGATAAGGTCCTTAAGGGAACTGCTGCAAAAGAGAATGGTGTTATACCAAGAGACTTCCTGCTTGACCTTACCGATAACCTCTGCATTATGTACCAAGAAGGAAGCAAGTATTATTTCATTCATCGGTCTTTTCAGGAGTACTTCGCGGCTGTCTATTTCGCATCGGACTATGATGCAAAGTTGAAAAAAGTCGGAAACTTCTTTGAAAAGCAACAGCATCGGTCCTTTTCAGACAGAACGTTTGGGATGCTGTATGACATGATCCCAGAAAAAGTTGAACGCTATATTTTCCTGCCGTTCCTTGAAAGCCTGATAGCTGTGTGTGCCGAGGAAGGAAAAACGGAAGAATACTGGGCTTTTTTAGAGAGCCAATATCCCGCACTGTATTACGAAGAAGGTCGTACTGACAACGGATATGTTAATGAACCGCAGTCTTTTTTGTACAAGACCATTGTCCGTGAAAAGCGGCTTGGTTCTGATACTGACCTTGATTTGCTGACCTGGCCAAAGCAACTGTTGGATTTGCCCAGGAAAAATTGGGTTACAGTGTACCGCGAGTTTATGGAAGCCGATGCATATGAAAGAAATCCCGACCCGGATGACATAGATGATGCGGATCTTGAAGAAACGGATATTGTCGGTCAGGATGATGTTTATTATCGCTACGCGGATTACTTCGGTGAACCGGAAGTCGAAGGATTTACAATCGAAATCGAAATATACGAACTACGAAAAAACCCTGGCAAATACGCAGAGCTTCGTAGCTTTATGGAAAGTGCAGAATTTCCGCTCATGGAAGAATACAGAAACATCAAGCGGTATTACGCAGAGCTTAAGGCCAGGACAGAAAAAGAAAATGAATCTGATGACTTGTTTGAGGATTAAGGAAAAGTGAGGAAGGTGCAATGAGAATAAGCTATAACAAACTTTGGAAACTTCTAATCGATAAGGGCATGAACAAACATGATCTGAAGGTTAAGTCCGGCGTAAGTTCTGCCTCAATTGCAAAACTTGGTAAGTGCGAAAACGTCACGACAGACGTATTGCTCAAAATATGCGAATCTCTGAATGTCCATATCGAGGACATATTAGAAACCGTAGATGATTAATGGGGGCGGATTTATGAAGATTCTTTATTCTGACATTCTTCCTCTCTCTTTGGAAGAGGGACAACAAACTATTATTGACTGTTTTCATGAGCAGGCAAAAAAATCTGATAGCATCGAAATTGCTGTCGGCTACATTTCCAAAGCCGCGCTCGATGAAATAGAGACTATAGTGGAACAATACGGCATCTCCCGCGTGACGATAACAATTGGTATGTATTTCATTGAGGGAATGCCAGAAAACTCATTCCATACCGCCAAAAAGCTGAATAAAAAATGGCAAGACAGCGGCATCGGGGAGATTCGTCTTGTCAGAGCTTTCAAGTATCACGGCAAACTGTACTGCTTCTCGAAAGACGGCACCGTTGTATCTGCAATTATCGGTTCTGCTAATATGGGAGTCATAAAGCCTGATGCCGCAAACCGAAGACAATATGAAATTGCGTCTCTTGTCGAAGATCCATCTGAATGTGCTGAATTCGCGTCATTCATTGACAAACTAAAAGGGCCGCGCTGTTCTGCAAACATTGCTGACATTACTGGAATGACGCTTATACGCGAGCAGAACGTTTCCCTCGATGGAGTTGACACGGTAACGCAGGTAACTCCCGCAGGGGTAAAGCTCTATTACCAGCATAAGACTGAGACCTCTTTTGTTCTCCCGATAAAGGTCCCCGCTTTTGAAGAACGCTTTATGGACGACGGAAAGCATTTTACAAAATCAAATATCAATGTCTGCTATGCGGCCCCGAGAAGCAAACGTAAATCCAGGGATTGGTATGAGGTTCAGATGACAGTTGCAAAGGAAATAACCCGACTCGAAGGCTACCCAGAGAAAAACGCGCCGTTTTTTGTCGTTACAGACGACGGGTATTGGTTTAAGGCTCATACAACAAGTGACGGCAACAAGCAGTTCAGTGCAGTGGGCGATGAACTGATTATGGGAAGATGGATAAAAGGCCGCCTTGCCGCCGCCGGTCTTGTTGACCCCGTTAATGACAGCCAAAAAGACACTGAACGTCTCGGCATGATTACGAAAGAAATGCTCGAAGCATATGGCTGCAATGCTGTCGTTTTTACAAAAACGGATCAGAAGGCATTGGATGATGACGGGACTATGCTTGATGTATGGACTCTGTCGTTTGAAACTGTCACAGAATAAACGGAGGTTCCCGTATGAAGTATTTAGAAACGTATTTGAATAAAATAATCAGCCGCGGAAACGTTCAGCTTGCTGAATCCATAAGTAAAACTGCGGAAGAAGTCGGCAATGCACACATTAAGAATTTTTCTTTTGTGAGCCACGAGATCGGTCTTCTTTTCG
>JAEDMI010000268.1 GCA_016303085.1 Acetatifactor sp. | reverse complement strand
CAACGGTCTCAACGCCTACGGTTACTTGAAGTCCGAAAAGGGTGTGCACAGACTGGTGCGTATTTCTCCCTTTAACGCTCAGGGTAAACGCCAGACCTCCTTTGTATCTCTGGATGTGATGCCGGATATTGAGGAAGATTTGGATGTGGAGATTGATGAGAAGGATTTGCGAATCGACACCTATCGAAGCAGCGGTGCCGGCGGACAGCATATCAACAAGACCTCTTCCGCAATCCGTATCACTCATATTCCTACCGGAACGGTGGTACAGTGCCAGAACGAGAGAAGCCAGTTCCAGAATAAAGATAAGGCAATGCAGATGCTGAAAGCAAAGCTGTACCTGTTAAAGCAGGAAGCGAACGTGGAGAAGCTGTCCGATATCCGAGGTGAGGTCAAGGAAATCGGCTGGGGTAACCAGATACGTTCCTATGTGCTGCAACCCTACAAGCTGGTAAAAGATCTGAGAACCGATGTGGAGACAGGTAACGCGGACGCTGTTCTTGACGGGGCACTGGACCCCTTCATCAACGGTTATCTGAAATGGATTAATACGAAGGACAATGTAACGGAAAATTAAGAGGATAACCCCGCAGGTTTCAAAAATCTGCGGGGTTTTGAGCAATCCCGGGTGCCGCAGGGGCATGGTGAGGCATATGGAAGAACAGCGCGTAAGAATCAGTGATATTGCAGAAGAGTTGGGCTTAAGTACAGCAACGGTATCAAATGTTCTGCATGGGAAAACCAAAAAGGTATCCGACGAAACGGTAAAGAGGGTACAGGCGTTATTGGAGGAGAGACAGTATATCCCCAGCATGGCGGGGATTTTGCTGGCACAGAATTCCTCCAAAATTATCGGGGTGGTAGTCAATGACCATGAAAAATATGAGAATCATACCCTGGAAGATGTTTTTATTGCCTCCTCTCTCAACTGCCTGTCCACGGAAATTGAGCGTGGCGGCTTGTTCATGATGGTGAAGAAGATTACCGAGACAGAAGAAATAATTAAGTTTGCCTCCATGTGGAATATGGACGGACTTGTATTAATCGGCTTTTGTGAGCAGGACTATATGTACTTAAGAAATCATATGCGAATCCCGTTTGTGGTATACGACGGGTATTGTGAAGAGACAGAACGCATTTTTAATATTACCATCGATAATTATGACGGCGGATATCAGGTAGGCAGTTATTTCAGGGCAAAAGGACACAAGCGTGCCGTATGTATTGCCGACAATGACATATGTATGGACAGGGAGCGCTATGAAGGATTCTGCGCCGGATTCGGAAAAGAGAATACGGAATTTCTTATCATCCCAATGATAAAGACGCAGCGGTGGGAATTTTATCGGGAGAACCTGGTAAAGTTTCAGAAAGCCACGGCAGTTTTTGCGGTATCGGATTATTATGCGGTTGACCTCATGCATTTCCTTCAGGAAAATAAAATTCGGGTTCCGGAGGACGTTTCCGTTGCCGGATTCGACGACAGCCCCATGTGTGAGCAGGTAACGCCGACTTTAACCTCGGTCAGACAGGACGGCGCAATGCGAGCCAAAATAGCCATCGAAAAATTGAGAGAAATGAAGGAAGGGAGATGCCTATATTCCACAATTATGCTTCCGGTTACGTTGGTGGAAAGGGCAAGCACGCAAAGGGGATAAAAGGAGAGAAGGCTGAATTTGTAGAATATGTACAAATTCAGCCTTTCAATTTTGTATGAGGTTACGCGTTTAACCATTGAAAGCCGGGGAACCTGAAGATAAAATGAGATTAGAAATTTTCGGGAGGTATCAGTATGAAGCAGAAACAAAGCTTTTTGAAAACAGTGTGTAATCTTGCGATTCCGGTTGCACTTCAATCCATGCTGCAGGCATCTTTCAGCATTGTGGATCAGATTATGATCGGTCAGCTTGGCAGTGTCAGTGTGGCGGGAGTGGGGCTTGCAGGAAAATTTTCCTCGGTTTATTCGGTTGTGGTTGCAGCTATAGGAACAGTAGCCGGAATAATGATTTCTCAGTATATGGGACAAAGCAATAAGAAAGAAATCAGGAGGAGTTTTTGCCTGAATCTCATATTCGCACTTGGAATTGCTGTCTTGTTTACCGGAATCTGCATCGGATTTCCGGTGAGAATCATGGGACTGTATACGAAAGATGCACAGACCATATTAGCTTCCGCAGAGTATTTGAAAATTGTGGCATGGACCTTCCTGCCCATTGCCGGGGCAACGCTGTTATCCACCATGTTCCGGTGTATGGAGAAAGCCCGGCTTCCGCTCTATGCCGGGATTGCAGCAGCGGTTCTGAACACAGGATTAAACTATGTGTTGATATTTGGTAAATTTGGATTTCCTTCTATGGGGGCAGAAGGAGCAGCTATTGCTACTTTGCTCTCTCAGATGGCAAATTTCGGAATTCTGCTGTTCATGATATTCAGGTATGGTGAGATACTGAAGAAAGGCGGGAAGGAAGAAATTGTTTCAGAATTTGACTGGAGGCAATATGTCGGGATGTTGTTTCCCATTTTGGCAAGTGAGTTTCTGTGGAGCCTTGGCGAAAATGTGTATGCGGCAATCTACGGGAATATGGGAACGGAAGCCTGTGCTGCAATGACATTGATTAATCCCATACAGGGGCTGATGATGGGAGCACTCTGCGGCTTATCCCAGGCGGCCGGTGTCATAATAGGAAAAAAGTTGGGAAACAGGGAATATGATGAAGCCTATACAGCCGCAAAGAAAATGATTTTGTACGGTTTTGTGAGTTCTGCGGTATTGTCACTTGTGATTGTTACAACGAGAACCGCTTACGTTGAAATTTATCAGGTGGAGGATTCCGTAAAAGCATTGACAGCGCAGATTCTGACCGCCTATGCACTTGTAGCGCCGTTTAAGGTGCAGAATATGATTCTGGGCGGAGGAATTATTCGCAGCGGCGGCAAGACAAAGTATGTGATGCTCATTGATATGATTGGAACATGGGGATTCGGAGTACCGCTGGGGCTGCTTTCGGCTTTTGTCCTGAAGCTGTCAATTCCATACGTCTATTTCATCCTGTCGCTGGAAGAATGTGTTCGGTTTGGAATATCCGTTGCGGTACTTCGGAAAAAGAAATGGATGCAAAGTCTGGGATAGCGCTTTATGCGCGTACTTCCTTCGGATTCATCAAATCCAGATAGAACAGTACAAAGGTCATGTACATGTACGGAGTCAGCCACAGGAAACCGATGCCCAGGGACAATTCGCAAAGCAGATACAGAGGGATAAAACTGCACTGCAAAAGGAAGAAGCGTTTGCGGTGCCCCTTGATGACATGAAAGCTGTCCCGGATAATTTCTGTGGCTCTTTTGTTCGGAAAGTCAAGCAGCAGG